>JAAYIP010000153.1 GCA_012523435.1 Bacteroidales bacterium
GCCGACTTCACCTTTGTGTGTCCAACAGAAATCGCTGCGATGAATGCACACTATGATGAGTTTCAGAAACTGGGGGTAGAACTTTTACCTGTTTCTGTTGACTCAAAATTTTCTCACAAGAGATTTGCAGAAACAGAACCTATTCTCAAAGGTCTAAAATTGACCTTAGGAGCCGACACTACCTTAGCAGTGAGTCGCGCATTTGGCGTTCTAATTGAAGAAGAAGGTGTGGCCCTTAGAGGTCGGTTCCTGTTTAATCCCGACGGAGTTTGCGTCGCCCAAGAGGTTCAGGCTGATTCAGTCGGAAGAAACGTCAACGAATTTCTTAGACAAATCCAAGCATGGCAGCACGCCAGCAAAACTGGAGAAGTTTGCCCTGCAGGTTGGAGACCCGGGAAAAAGACCTTACCCGTCCAAACCGATATGGAAAAGATGACCGGTAAAGTTGGAGATTACATTACAATAGAAGAGATCCAGAGTTAAAGACTTCAACGAAAAACCACCGCATTACAGCGGCTATAAAAAAAGAGTGATGCAGTTAATTAACCGCATCACTCTTTTTTTAACGCCTTCTTGTAGCGAGGCGGGGAATTGAACCCCGGACCTCATGATTATGAATCATGCGCTCTAACCAACTGAGCTACCTCGCCCCAAATTCAGGCTGCAAATATAGAACATTTTCTAAATTATGTGCACGAGTCGGCCATGACAATTCCTTGCTTATTATCCAATTTTTCCTATATTGCGCTTTAGCATTATTTAATGATCTGAGCCATGCCGATGAAACATAAATTTGAGATGGAGTACCTGATCAACGCCTCGCTAAAGGTCCTCTTCACCCGTCTGAGCACCCCTAGCGGATTGTCGGAATGGTTTGCCGACGACGTTAACCTCGAAAACAACATCCTGACCTTCTTCTGGGAAAAGTCGCAACAACAAGCCGAAATACTCTTTATTAAAGATAATAAAGCCGTCAGACTCAAATGGCTCGACGACGAAGACCCAAAAACTTATTTCGAATTCAGGCTCAACCGTGAGGAACTGACTGGCGATGTCTCCCTGACAATCACCGACTTCGCCCGGAAAGATGAGATCGAAGATGCCCGGGAATTGTGGGATACCCAAATCAACCAATTGAAAACCCTCCTGGGATCCTGAACATTCACCATGCGTACCAAAGCAGGAGGCAAACCGTTATCTTAGCAGTCTAAGCTAATGAAACGATTGCACCGCTATATCATCCGCTCCTTTATCGGCCCGTGGATCCTCACCTTTGTGCTGGCGATGATCGTGCTGATCCTCCAGTTCGTGTGGAAATATATCGATGAACTCGTTGGGAAAGGCCTCTCTTGGACTATCATCTCCGAACTTTTTCTCTACCTCTCCGCTCAACTTATTCCTATGGCCTTGATACTGAGTGTCCTACTGGCCTCTATCATGACCTTCGGAAACCTCGGCGAACATTCCGAACTCAGCGCTATCAAATCATCAGGAGTATCCCTCACCCGCATCATGTCACCCCTCTTTGTCCTGGTTACCATACTCATGATCGGCACCGCCATGTTCTCCGACCGGGTGGTACCACGGGCCAATCAGAAGTTCTTTGCCCTGATGATATCCATCCGGCAACAACGACCCGAATTCGATATTAAAGAACGCCAGTTCGTTAACGATACGCGTCTCGAAGGCTATACCCTCCGTATCGGTAAACGAACCAACCAAAATAACATTCTCCACGATATCATGGTCTACGACCATACCGCTAAAGCAGGAAACGTGTCGGTCACCGTGGCCGATTCCGGTCACCTGGTGATGACCCAGGACCGCAAAAACCTCCTGCTCACCCTATACAACGGTTACAGTTATGCCGAACGACTTGATGAGAATAACCGGATCACCCCCAACAAACCCCTCCAGCGCAACCGTTTCGAAATGCAACAGTTCTTGTTCAACCTTCCGGGAAGCGACCTAGAACGAATCGATGAAGAGCTCTATAAAGCTAACTACCGAGTGAAAACCATGAATGAACTGAGCGATTATGTGAGTGCCCTATATCGCGACCTTCGATACCATCGTGACAAACTCTCTAAGGACCTGATGCTTACTCAATTATTTCGCCTCGACGACAAAAGCGATCCTAGACTCCCGCTCACAGCTAGACAGGATAGCCTGGCCCTCCTCCGGGTGAACATCGATTCGTTAATGGACACCGCCGATGCAAATAGCCGCAGAGTTGCCATAGGCCACGCCCTCAGCTATGCACGATCGGCTCATAATCTGGTAACCGCCGGTCGTGAACGCGACCAGTCGAAGCTCCGGTGGATATACCGCCATCAGGTAGAGTGGCACCGGAAGCTGACCCTCGCTGTAGCCTGCCTGATCTTCTTCCTCATTGGCGCACCCCTGGGAGCCATTATCCGCAAAGGTGGCCTCGGAACACCGGTGGTCATCTCCACTATCTTCTTCATCTTTTATTATGTGATTTCTCTCGCCAGCGAAAAATATGCCCAAGCTGGCGTGTTGCCGGTGATCCTTGGAATGTGGAGCTCAACCATCATCCTACTGCCGCTTGGTATCTTCCTGACTATCAAAACCACCCGCGATTCAGCCATCATGAACCCCGATTCATACGGATTACTGCTCCGGAAAATGACCCGCCTGTTTAAACGCGGTAAACATGGAAGCCATGAAAATCCTTCAGTTAACCAATAAGCCACCCTATCCCGCCCGCGACGGAGGCTCTATCGCCACCCTGTCGCTGGCCGTCGGACTGGCCAAAGAGGGCCATTCGGTCACCGTGCTGGCCATGAATACCTCCAAACATTTTGTCGAGCCCCCCCCCCCAGAACCCGGTCGAGCTGGAGCTCCATACCCCGACCTGCCCCTGACGATCCGGATGGTTCCCGTTGATACCCGGATCCAGTGGCATCAGGCGCTGGGGAACCTCCTCTTCTCCCAACTTCCCTACAACGGTCAACGGTTTCTCTCAAGCGACTACCGTCAACTTCTCAGACACTTGCTCTCCGAAGAACCATTTGATGTCATCATCCTTGAAAACCTTTACACATTTCTCTATCTTACTGATATTGAAGAGCTTTCCCACAGCACCATCATCATGCGCGCTCATAATGTCGAGCATGAAATTTGGGAACGCACGGCAGCTGGCTCAACCGGATTAAAGAGGTGGTATCTCTCCCTTTTGAGTAAACGAATCAAACGCTTCGAGCTCTCGCTGATCAACCGCTATGATGCTCTCGTCCCGATTACCGATCGCGATGCAGCTCATTTTCAACAGTTTGGGAACACCAAGCCGGTCCATGTGCTTCAAACCGGCATTGACCCGGCACCCCTACTATCTGACAGCTGTTCGGATCATCTGTCGGTAGCTCATCTAGGTGCACTGGATTGGATTCCGAATCAGGAAGGTATTCGCTGGTTCATCCAGGAGGTTTGGCCGATCATCCTCCGTGAGTTTCCCGAAACGCGGTTTCATCTGGCCGGACGCAATGCGCCAGAGGAGTTTGCGCGGGAGATGCATGCTGCCGGCATTGAGTTTCACGGTGAAATAGACGATGCCGATGATTTCATTCAATCACACGCGCTGTTTATCGTGCCGCTATTCTCCGGCAGTGGAATGAGGATCAAGCTCTTACAATATCTTGCTGCTGGCAGGGCGGTGGTGGCCACTCCGATCGGTGCTGAAGGCATCCCAGTGACTCCGGGGCGGGAGCTCCTGCTCGCTGAAACCGCCAGTGAATTTGCCAGCCGGATCCTGGAATTACTGAGAAGCCGGAAACACTGTCAGGAAATCGGAAAAAATGCGGCTACCTTTGTGAAACAAAAATACAATAATCAAACTCTCATCCGGGACTTCACCCGGTTTGTGATAAAACTTACCGATGGCGCCACTGATCATACTTTGGATTAGCATTCTGGCAATTTTCCACAGCTATGTACTGTTCCCACTGATACTTCAGCTTTTGGGCCGTTGCCGCAGGCTACAATCCAAACCCGATTTCGCCACACCGGAGCCTCCCATGGTGAGCATCCTGCTATCAGCTTATAATGAAGAGGAAGTCATTGAAGAAAAGATTCGGAGTATCTACTTAACCACCTATCCATCAGATCGGTTTGAGGTGTTAATTGGTTCAGATGCTTCGACCGACCGTACCGTAGAGATCGTTGATCAGCTGACCAAAGAGTTTTCCTCACTGCACTTTTTCCCTTCGGATCAGCGCCGCGGTAAGCCCAATGTGATTAACAGCCTTGTAGAAAAGGCCTTAGGCGAGATTCTCATTCTCACCGATGCCAATGTGATATTTGAATCCGATACGCTAAGCCATCTGATTGCTCCTTTTGCCAATCCCAAGATCGGGCTGGTGGATACCCGCATGATCAATCTGGGCATGAAGCGGGAGGGTATCTCCCACCAAGAGAAAGCCTACATCTCCAGAGAGGTTAATATCAAACACTTAGAGAGTATCCTTTGGGGAGCTATGATGGGTCCCTTTGGAGGCTGTTTTGCCATCAGAACCAGACTATTTGAGCCCGTTCCACCCACCTACCTGGTAGATGATTTTTATCTAAACATGAAGGTCCTGGAATCTGGCTATCTGGCTATTAACAACCCTGATGCTTGTGTTTATGAAGATGTTTCGAATGAGTTAAGCATTGAGTTCCGGCGAAAAATACGCATCGCCACAGGCAATTTCCAGAATCTGGTACGCTTTCGCCGTTTGCTGGTTTCCTCGCGTGCTGGAATCGCATTCAGTTTTTGGAGCCATAAAGTTCTCCGCTGGCTGGGTCCCTTCTTTCTTTTTGCCGTTGGCTTCTCACTTGTCTGGTTATCATTTACTTCGACAAGCTACCTGATTCTTTTAATCGGCTTCCTGGCCCTGATGGCAGTTCCGTTAGCCGATCTATTACTTAAAAAAGTAAATTTGCACGTTAGCTTTTTCAGATTTATCACTCATTTTCTGGCGATGAACCTGGCATTGTTATTAGGATTTATTAGATTTTTGAAAGGGGTAAAAACGAATGTCTGGCAACCAACAAAACGACACCAATAAGACTGTTAGCACAATAGAAGAAGCTATTGAATCGATTCGCCGGGGTGAACTCATAATTGTGGTGGATGATGAAGACCGGGAAAATGAAGGGGACTTTATAGGAGCAGCCCAGCTCGTCACCCCAAAAATCATCAATTTTATGGCGACGCATGGCCGCGGGCTCATCTGCGTTCCGCTGCCTGAAGAAAGGTGCCAAGAGCTCGATTTACCCCCGATGGTTGGAAGAAACACCTCGTTTCATGCTACAGCTTTCACCGTTTCGGTTGATTTGTTAGGGCAAGGCTGTACCACCGGTATTTCTGCACAGGACAGGGCCAAAACGGTTCAGGCACTGGTGGATCCCTGTGCTAAACCGGAAGATTTTGGGCGTCCGGGGCATATCTTCCCGCTGATATCTAAGAGCAAGGGAGTTCTCCGGCGAGCCGGGCATACCGAAGCCGCCGTTGATCTTTCCGTGCTGGCCGGACTGAATCGTGGTGGTGTGCTTTGCGAGATCATGAACGATGACGGAACGATGGCACGATTGCCACAACTACTCCAGATCGCGAAAGAGCATAACCTGAAGATTATCACCATCAAAGACCTCATCGCCTACCGTCTGAAGCAGGAGAGCCTCATCGAACGGGGCGTCACAGTTAATCTGCCCACCCGCTACGGCAATTTCGAACTAATCCCTTACCGTCAGAAAAGCAATGGGTTAGACCATGTTGCACTAATTAAAGGCACCTGGGAAAAGGATGAACCGGTGATGGTGCGAGTACACAGTTCGTGTGCAACCGGAGATATTTTCGGATCTTACCGTTGTGATTGCGGTCCGCAGTTGCATAAGGCCATGGAGATGATAGACCAGGAAGGCAAAGGTGCATTGATTTACATGAATCAGGAAGGACGTGGCATTGGCCTGTTTAACAAAATCAAAGCTTACCAGCTGCAGGAGCAGGGACAGGATACCGTCGAAGCCAACATCAATCTCGGGTTTAAAGAGGATGAGCGCGATTACGGTGGGGGAGCACAGATTCTGCGCGACCTGGGCATTCAACAGATCAGGCTGATCACCAACAATCCTAAGAAACGTGTCGGGCTCGAGGGCTATGGGATTCAGATCATTGAAAACATTCCATTGGAGATTGAACCAAACACGCATAACGCATTTTATCTACAAACCAAACGGGACAAGATGGGGCACTTCCTACATCTGCCCTTAGATTGCACCCCCCGAATTGACGAACACCTTGATGAATTCTAGCTCCAAGAGAATTGTATTTATGGGTACACCAGCTTTTGCGGTACCCTCCCTGGCTGCACTGCTTGACGCTGGCCATACCATAGCAGGAGTAGTCACTGCCCCAGATAAGCCTGCCGGCCGCGGAATGCAGCTGACACTCCCCCCAGTGAAACGTTTTGCCGAAGACAAAGGACTGACCGTCTTACAGCCCGATAATCTCAAAGATGAAGACTTTATTGAAGACTTGCAGGCGCTCAACGGCGATCTGTTTGTCGTAGTTGCCTTTCGCATGCTCCCCGAGGTAGTTTTCTCTATGCCTCCCATGGGGACCATCAACTTGCATGCCTCACTGCTGCCCAACTACCGTGGTGCCGCACCGATCAACCGGGTCCTGATGAATAACGAACCTGTCACCGGAGTTACGACCTTCTTTATCCAGAAAGATATCGATACAGGCCCAATCCTTAAACAAGCACCCCTGGAAATCACCCCCAATATGCTGGCTGGAGAGCTACATAATCAGCTCATGCATCTGGGTGCCAACGTGTTAGTTCAGACAGTTAACGATCTATTAAATGGCACCAGCACCAGCATCCCACAACAGGATCTCATTAAGCCAGGAGAAATATTAAAGACGGCTCCTAAGATCAACCGGGAAGATAGTCTGATAAACTGGGAGGACGCTGCTGAGAAGATCCACCACCAGGTGCGTGGCCTCTCCCCTCAACCCGGAGCCTCCACGCTATTCCTGAGCGAAAGCGGTCACAGCTTCGGTGTCAAAATATTGGAAACAGAACTGGATAAAACCGCGCAATGGGGTACTCCGGGCGAAGTATTACTGGAAAAACCCAACAAACTCTGGATTCAGACCGGCTCCGGTTCACTGCGTGTGAAAAAACTCCAGCAGTCAGGCAAGAAAATCATGGTGATCGCCGAATTCCTGCGTGGATTCAGGGAACAGATTATCAGCGCTGGTTAGCTGGCTTACGGCCTCTTAACCAGATCATCTCCCCAACCGCCGGCTCCATACCATAATCCATTCGATTCATCCGGTACAACGCCTTTAGTTTGATCCCGTAATCTTGAGAAATGCTGTACATGGTTTCGCCTGCCTCAATGCGGTGCGACACGTAACCATGTTCTGCCTGGCGCCGTTTAGGCTGAATGTAGATCACATCGCCAGGTTTGATATCCTGCCCTCTTGGAATTTCATTATAGCGCCTAATCTCCCATCTCATCAGCTTGAGTTCTTTGGTCAGCTTCCGAATATTATCACCTTCCCCCGCAACCACAAACTCAACCCGGTTTCGCAGGAGAATCCGCTGCACCGGAGAGCCTCTCTCCGGGATCTCATTAGGTATGGCCGTATAGGTTCCGATGGCCAATGAAGGCAGATCGGGTAACATCGAATCAAGCTGCTGGAGATTGTAGTCCCGGATGAGTTTGATCAGAAGATGAGCATACTGCGGATTGGTAGCATAGCCGGCTTTCTTCAGACCGTGCGCCCAGCCTTCGTAATCGTGCGAGTCGAGATCAAACAAAAAAGCATAACGTGGCCGATACATTAGAAAATGAGAATGGTCGCGCCATGATTCCCATACGGAATCGTAATGCCGGAAGCAGGTGTTATCATCATCATCCTGATATTGATAGGTTTTGCCCGACCAGGGACTCTGGCATTTAATCCCAAAATGATTATTGGCGTTGACAGCCAGCTCGCTAGTGCCGTACTGCGACTCCAGCAGGGCCTGAGCCATCGTGATGCTGGCGGGGATACCACTGTAGTGCATCTCATTGACCGCCCATTGGGAGTATTTTTTGATGAAATCGGTCCTCAAAGTTTCGACCTGGCTATAAGCTTCCGGCACAACATTGAAAACAAGAACCAGTCCTAACAACAACATTTTCAATCGATTCAACATAGACAACACCTGTTTTAAAACGAGGTCTAAGATAGGGAATTTTGCTCAGGGGCTGGGAGAAGCCCAAAATTCGTACTTTTGGGAAAATCATATTACATGATCACAAAGGATTTTCATATTCAATATGTTGAGTACTCCTGGGAGGAGTTCGCAATGCTTCCTGAGCATCAGCTCTATGAAGTAGCCCATCAAGCTGCTGTTCAGGCCTATGCACCCTATTCAGGGTTTCATGTTGGCGCTGCTATCCAATTGGATGATGGTCGGGTCTTTTGGGCCAGCAATCAGGAAAATAAAGCCTACCCATCGGGTATTTGTGCGGAGCGTGCGGTGATCTATTATGTCCAGGCTAACTACCCTGGTCAAACGATTCAGAAGCTGTTATTGGTAGCAAACCACGAGTCTCTGCAGACTGATGAGCCGGTCTATCCCTGCGGTGCCTGCCGTCAGGTGTTGGTTGAAGCCGAAGAGCGCCAAAAAAGTCCGATTGAGATCTGGATGACCGGGAAGAATCGGGTCCACCAGGTTCAGTCGTGCAGTGATCTGCTACCACTGAAATTTATCCTCTGATCGTTAGTCCCCTGCCTGCATCATAAACTCCTGCCAGAGCTGGTCCTCCACCGGGGGGTTAGCCACGATGACCACCTCCTCTTTTGTTACCGGATGAGTAAAACTGATCTTCCTGGCATGCAGATGGATACCACCACCCTGATTTGACCGGGCAAAACCATATTTCAAGTCGCCTTTAATGGGGCAACCAATCTTTGCCAACTGGCTCCTGATCTGATGGTGACGGCCCGTATGTAGATCTACCTCCAAGAGATAAAAATTATTGGTCGAGCCAATCAGCCGATAGGTCAGTCGCGCCTCCTTTGCCCCGTTCTTTGGACGGTTAAACGCATGGCTTTTGTTCTGTTTGGAATCGCGAAGCAGGTAATGCAGCAGATCGTCCTCCACCTCTGGCGGTCTTTCACGGACAACAGCCCAGTAAGTCTTCTTCACCTGGTGTTCCTTAAACAGGTTATTCATGCGCGTGAGCGCTTTGCTCGTCCGGGCGAACACGACTACACCCGTCACCGGCCGGTCGAGCCGATGAACCACACCCAGGAAAACATCTCCCGGCTTGTTGTATTTTTTTTTGAGGTAGGCTTTGATTTGATCGCCCATCACCTCATCGCCTGTCTGATCGGCCTGTACCAGATCGGAAACCTGCTTATTCACTGCAATCAGGTGATTATCTTCAAATAGTATCTCCATAGTCTGATCGTTTAGGGGCTAATAAGCCTCATGTTCGCTTGGGAAATCCATCAACTTAACATCCTCAACATACTGATTAACAGCCTTTCCGATTTCCTCCGCCAGATTCAGATAGCGGCGGAGGAATCGCGGGGAGAAATCTTTAGTAATGCCCAGCATATCGTGCAGGACGAGCACCTGCCCATCGCAGCCGCTACCCGCGCCGATACCAATAGTTGGTATTTGGAGGCTTTGGGTGACACTGGCAGCCAGTTTGGCGGGAATTTTTTCCAGCACCAGGCTAAAGCATCCGGCATCCTGCAATTTGATCGCATCGCTGGCGAGTTTTTCGGCCTCTGCTTCCTCTTTTGCCCGCACCACATAGGTGCCAAAATTATGGATAGCCTGTGGGGCAAGGCCCAGGTGCCCCATCACGGGAATGCTGGCGGAGAGGAGTAGGTTTACGGATTCCATGATTACCAGGCCACCCTCCATCTTGACCCCTCGGGCGCCGGA
>JAAYIP010000154.1 GCA_012523435.1 Bacteroidales bacterium
ACCATTTGACCACTGACATACACAACCCAGTCGCCAATCCAGAAATCAAACTGGGTGTATTGTTCTCCAGAACAGGGTGCATCAGTCTCCGAATGTTGTGAGTGAGCCGGATTAACAGATAAAAGGGAAAAGACCAAAATGGTAAAAAAAATGTTTTTCAACATAAAACCCTGTTTTTAACAGGTAAATATAGGCATTTGAGATTTACCCGGAGGTGAAGTCACTAAGTCAAAAGCCCCGTTTGCGGAATTATTTACGCACTAAAGCCAGAAAAATGGTTGATTTGGGCAACGCCAAAGGATAAAATCTACCTTTGGTACCAATTGATTAGGTATGTCTGATAGGTGGTTACGAGCGGCAGCAATTGGGAGCATCTGGGCTTCGGTGGAGATCATTTTCGGCAGTTTCCTCCATAATATCCGGTTCCCTTTTGCTGGAACCATTCTCTCCTTTTTCGCTGTGATCCTGATGGTTGCTTTTTTACGCATCTGGCCACTCAGGGGGGTGATCTGGAGGGCTTCGCTGATTTGCGCATTGATGAAATCCCTATCTCCCAGTGCTGTAATTCTAGGGCCAATGACCGGTATCCTGATGGAAGGACTGCTGATGGAAGCCGGTATCCTGATTTTTGGGCTCAATCGTGTCGGATTGTTTCTGGGAGGGATGTTGGCCGTCTTTAGTGCATTGATACATAAAGCTTTAAATCTCCTGATTCTCTATGGTTGGGATCTTGCCAGGTTATTGGATAATCTGGTTCGTTTTGCAGCACGGCAGCTCAATGCTGAGGCTGTTGATGGCATCAAGATCTTACTTTTGCTTTGTGTCATTTATGTGGCTGCCGGATTCATAGCCTCTTTGATCGGACTGGCCACTGCCCGACGGGCTGAGGAGCTTCGGAAAAGTCGAAATGAAGATCACATTGAAGAGGTGCCCCGAAATACGCTGTTCGCCTATTCTGATCCGGGTCGCTATTCCGTCTCCGCTTTGTTCATCCATCTGCTTGCTATCATCCTGTTCCTACTGGCCTTAATTCGTCTGGGTACCTGGTGGTCTATGATGCTCCCATTGCCTTATCTTGTATTTTGCTACCTCCGCTATAAGAGAAGCCTGAGGCAACTATTACGGCCCCGATTGTGGATTCAGCTGGTGCTCATCACATTCCTGGCTGCTTTGTTTCTTCGGGGAATTCAAACAGGTAATGTATTTGATTCTGAGGGAATTAAGGCTGGTCTCATGATGAATGTCCGGGCCCTTCTGATCTTGACAGGGTTTTCTGCGATCAGTGTTGAGATGAAGAACCCCGTAATTCGCGCGATCCTGTACCAGCGAGGTTTCGCTTCCCTGTATCGTTCTCTTTCACTGGCTTTTGCAGTTCTTCCAGGCATCATGGAAGAGGTTGGCGAGGGTAATCGCAGGTGGTTTCGGTTGAAAGAGATCATCATAACCCAACTACTTAAGGCAGATCAGTTGTTTGAATATTTTAAAAATCTCGACCGTATTAGGCCGTCGGTAACCATCATCACTGGTGCCCGGGGGGAGGGTAAGACTAGCCTGCTACAAGAGAGGGTCGATGAGCTAAAGCGAGCAGGGAAAATTCTCGCGGGATTTGTTGCAGTTGGAGTTCATGATGCTACCGGCCAACGTACGGGCTACCGGATCAGGCAATTGATGAGCGGTGAGGAGGTGGACTTTTGCTCCATCGATGGTAATCCCGACTGGGATGCGGTAGGGCGCTTTAGGATCAACCCACGGGGTTTGGCTATGGGGATGGAGTGGTTGAGCGCTGAGGCTGTGAGCGAATCCGATATGATCGTGATCGATGAGCTGGGCCCACTGGAATTGTCGGGACGAGGCTGGGCTCCTGCAATTGAGAGAATCCTGATAGAGAGTCCGAAGCCAATGATCTGGACTGTCAGAAGATCTTTGCTCACAAAAATCAGTCACAAATGGAATATCGGACAGATCGAAGTGATTGATTCGGCTCAGGAAGGGGAGCAATGATTTTATACCTTTAGGCCGGATTTCGATTGGTTCACCGTAATGAGAATTCTTCTATTTTTTCTTCTTTTCGTTGTCTTGCCCCTTCACGGGCAGACCTCCTTCAACTCTCCACTCTCCCCCGAAGGGTGCCGCTGGGTGGATTCTGTTTTTGAGTCATTAACTCCTAAAGAGCGTGTTGGTCAGCTGATTATGATAGCTGCCTATTCAAATAGGGACGCCAATCATCAGGCAGAAATCGAGCGATTAATCCGTGAATACGGAATTGGCGGGATTGCCTTTTTTCAGGGTGGTCCCTTTCGCCAGGCAGAGCTGGTGAACAGCTTTCAGGCGATCTCGCGGGTGCCGATCCTCCTGGCGATTGATGCTGAATGGGGCTTGGCTATGCGGCTCGATAGTACCACACGGTTTCCTTATCAAATGGCTTTAGGAGCGATAACCAATCCGCAACTGATCTATCGCATGGGAGCCGAAATTGGCCGCCAACTTCGCGAAGCTGGTATCCAGATGAATTTTGCTCCAGTGGCGGATGTGAACAACAATCCGAGAAACCCGGTCATAAATTACCGTTCCTTCGGCGAAGACCCCCACCGCGTGGCCCGACATGCCCGGGCTTACCTCTCAGGTATGCAGGATATGCAGATCCTGGCAACCGGAAAGCATTTCCCGGGTCATGGAGATACCGATACCGACTCGCATCTGGCCCTCCCACAGATTCGCCATTCGCGCGCGCGACTGGATACCATAGAGTTAGAGCCTTTTAGGCAAATGATCGGCCTGGGACTGGGTGCTATCATGATCGCCCACCTGGAGGTCCCCGCCCTGGAGCCTGAAGCGGGATTGCCTACAACCCTGTCGCGCCGAGTGGTCACCGGATTGCTGAAAGAGGAACTCGGTTTTAAAGGCTTAGTGGTTACGGATGCCCTTAATATGAAGGGGGTTACAGATTATTTCCCCGCCGGCGAGATCGAAGTGAGAGCCCTGCAGGCCGGATGCGATCTGCTGGTTTTTGTCGGAGATGCTGGCCTGGCAGTTAGATCCATCGAAAAGGCAATCGCTCAGGGAAGAATCAGCCGGGAAGAGGTGGAAAAAAGCTGCCGAAAAATTCTTGAAATAAAATATCAAACCGGATTACACCAGTGGAAACCAATTAAACCTGCTGAACAGATAGCTAGGCTTAATACCCCTGGCGCTGAGCGAATAAACCGGGAATTGGTAGCAGCATCACTGACTGTCCTGGAAAATAAAGAGGAAGTCATTCCGATACAATCGCTTGATAAACAGAATATTGCAACGATTTCGATCGGAGCTGAGGAGCATAATCCTTTTCAAGAACGACTGGCTGATTACGGTCCGATAGCGTGTCACCAGATTAGCCGGAGCGCTGGTGTGGGAGAGTTTATCCAGCTGCGAGAGACTTTAGCTGGCTCGGATCTGGTGATCGTTGGCATTCATAATATGGATATGCGGTCATCAAGGAACTTTGGTCTGAGTCGCGAGACGATTCGATTCATCGACCAGATCAGCAAGGAAAAACGAACAATCCTAGTCCTATTTGGTAACCCCTATTCGGTCAGCCTTTTAACTAATCCCCAGCAGCTAGCCGGTCTCGTCGTGGCTTATCACGAAAATCCCCTGACAATGGATTTGAGTGCACAGCTGCTGTTCGGTGGCATCGGGGCGAGTGGCCGATTGCCAGTTAGCGCAATGCCGTTTTATCAGTGCGGTGACGGGCTGGATACGCGGGGAGGCATCAGGCTTTCCTTTACTACGCCCGAAATGGCCGGACTGAA
>JAAYIP010000155.1 GCA_012523435.1 Bacteroidales bacterium
AAACCTGCCAGACTTTTAGTGGCTCCTGGGGTTATCACCGGGATGAGATGACCTGGAAAGACTCCCGTCAACTGCTTGGCCTTCTGATCGAATCGGTCAGTAAGGGTGGAAACCTCCTGCTGAACGTCGGACCTACAGCGCGTGGAGTTTTTGATTATCGTGCAGTTGAAGCCCTTAACTCCATGGGTGAATGGATGAAGTTTAACAGCCGATCGATCTATGGTTGCACTCAGGCCCCCGAAGAGTTTCAGGTGCCTGAACACTGCCTGCTAACCTATCATCCTCAAACGAACCGATTGTATATTCACCTGATCGAATACCCCCTGCAGAATTTCAACCTGCCAGGTTACAAGGGTAAAGTCAAATATGCCCAGTTCCTGCACGACGGATCCGAAATTGCCATCACTGCACCCCAGGGTTATTGGATCAAGGTTGATGTGAAAAAGGAGGATTTGAACCTGAAACTACCCGTGGTTAAACCTGCGGTCGAAATCCCGGTTATCGAACTGATTCTGGAATAGAATTCCGATTTGTAACAATCATCTTAACAGGCAATCTAATTGCAGAGAATAGATAGTCTGTACGATCTTTAGATATGCTTATGAGTGATATTATTGAAATTCAGGGGGTTACGAAAACCTTTGATCATCATGTTGCGGTGGATGACCTGGCCTTGAAAGTTCCTGAGCGGAGCATTTATGGTTTTATCGGACCGAATGGATCGGGAAAAACCACCACGATCAGAATGATCATGAATATTTTATATCCAGATCGGGGCTCCATCCGGATTTTTGGTAGAGAGCAGTCGGGCAGTCAGATTGCGCGGATCGGGTATCTGCCCGAGGAGCGCGGTCTATACCGTAAAATGAGGCTTCGAGAGCTGATTCAGTTTCACGCGGAGTTGAAGGGGGTGTCCAATACCGGGAAGGAGGCTGATTATTGGCTGGAGCGCTTTGACCTGGCTCCATGGGCTAAAAAGAAGCTCGAAACGCTGAGCAAGGGAATGAGCCAGAAGGTTCAGTTTATTGTCACCATTATTGACAAGCCTGAGCTGGTTATTCTGGATGAGCCCTTTAGCGGGCTTGATCCGGTAAATGCAGAGCTGATCCGGGAGGTGATCCTGGATTTGCGCAAGACCGGGTCCACCGTGATCTTTAGCACCCACGACATGACTGTAGCGGAAAAGATGTGCGATTTTATCTTTATGATATACCGCGGAAAGAAGGTGCTCGACGGTACTCTTCAGTCGATTCAAGAGCAGTTCGGACAAGACACTCTGCGGGTATCAGTGGCGGAGGGAGCGGTTGATTTCAGTGGAATTGACGGAATCGACCGGGTTCATGATTTTGGCCGCCTGCAGGAGGTGAGGCTCAAACCGGGTACCGATCCACAACAGGTGCTTGCAGGGCTGATCACACGTAACCGATTGACACGCTTTGAGATGGCTTCGCCATCGCTCGAGGATATCTTTATCCGTATAGCCAAACCGCAAAGAAATGACCAAAATGAATAAGACACTTGTCATCGCTAAGCGCGAATATATCGCAGCTGTTCGAACCAAAGGGTTCATTATCACAATGTTGCTGCTTCCTATTTTCATGGGTGGAGGATTTATCGTGATGGCTCTCACCCAGGATAAAGTGGATCTCACGGATAAGCGGATTGCAGTGATAGACCAATCGGGGCTGGTGGGGCAGCATTTGGTGGAGAGCGCTGAAATGCGCAACCAATATTTTGTCCTGGATTCCGCCACCGGTGAAAAGAAAGCTCCTGCCTATTACATTGAGTTGATCGAGCTGAATGAGGCGGATCCGGAGCGCCAGAAATTGGAGCTATCAGACCGGGTTAGGTCGAAAGAGATTACATCATTTTTGACGGTTGGGCCGGATATTCTGCATCCCGTTCCGGGGGATGAGGCTTCGAGAGCGGCTTATTACTCGGAACAATCGCTGATGGACGAAACCAGAAGTTGGATTGGGTATGTTTTGAATGATAGATTGCGCCAGATCCGGGTTGAGGAGCTTGGCTTAGATGCCACGGTTGTGAGTGACCTTTTTAGCACCATCAACTTGGAACGGATGGGTTTAAGCCGTGTGGACAGTCGTACCGGAGGGATCAAAGATGCCCGGAAATCGAATGAGTTCGAGGCTATTGTAGTTCCTTATGTGCTTTTGTTTCTGATGTTTATCAGTATCATGATGTCAGCTGCAACACTGCTTAATGCCGTGATGGAAGAGAAGAGTGAGCGAATCGCTGAGGTTTTACTGGGGTCGGTATCACCTACGCAGTTTATGATGGGCAAGGTGTTAGGTGGCCTAGCTGTATCGTTGACTACCACGATCATTTATATTCTTGGGGGGATATTGATGATGAACCGATTTGAGATGGCTGATCTCATTCCTTATTCGATTCTGCCATGGTTTTTTGTTTATATGCTCTTGCACATTATCATGGTTGGCAGTGCTTTTGCCGGGCTTGGGGCGATATGCAACGATTCAAAAGATGCTCAGGCCATTCAGTTTCCGGCGATGTTACCTTTGATTTTGCCGATGTTTATGGTGATGCCGGTGATTCAGAATCCTTTGGGGGGATTGGCTACCTGGGCTTCTCTTTTCCCTCCCTTTACCCCGATGTTGATGTTAATTCGTCAGGCTACCCAGGTGACTATTCCGGTCTGGCAGTTGGTGGTTGGTTTGGTGGGAGTGGTGTTATTCACGATTCTGTCGGTTTGGATCGGGGGGCGCCTGTTCCGTGCCAATATCATCATCCATGGCCGTCGCCCGCGGTTTGGCGTACTCCTAAGACAGGTTTTCAGATAGCATCAAACCAAGGTAAAATCACTCCGGTTCGGTCGGACGGCTGGCTTTTATGCCGAAATTCGTTGTTGTGGTTGTTGTACTCATAATCTTGTCCCCAGACTTGATGATTAGCCTGAATCTCCCTCAAAGCTTTGATCACGGTGCGAAGCTCTGCGGTTGTCATGGTTGGATGTAGGGAGAGCCTTACCCAACCTGGCTTTAGCGAGAGATCTCCATGGTTGATGAGGTCGGTAATCCGACGGGAGTCATCATGACTGACATTGAGCAGGAAGTGTCCGTACGTGCCGGCGCAAGCACAGCCACCACGAACCTGGACACCGTAACGGTCGGATAACAGTTTGACTACCAGGTTGAAATGGATCCCATCGATATAAAACGAGATGACTCCCAGGCGATGTTTAACTTGATCAGCCAAGATATGAAGGCCTGGAATCTTGTTCATTTCGCTAAACGCCAACTCAAGCAATTCATCCTCCCGGGCACGCATTTTTTCTACACCCATTTGCTCTTTAAGCCTGACAGCCAGAGCAGCGCGCATAGCCTGTAAAAATCCTGGCGTGCCGCCATCTTCGCGTAACTCAATGTCATCGATATACTTATACTCGCCCCATGGATTCGTCCAGTCAACGGTGCCCCCACCAGGGTTGTCAGGGGTCTGGCGCGTGTAAAGCGATGCATCAAAGATCAGCACACCCGAGGATCCCGGACCACCGAGGAATTTATGCGGTGAAAAGTAGATCCCATCCAACTTCTCCATAGGATCAGCGGGATGCATATCAATCTTAACATACGGGGCTGAGGCAGCAAAATCGATGAAACAGATCCCACCGTGTTCATGCATCAGCTTAGCCATCTGGTGGTAGGGAGTCTCAATCCCTGTGACATTGGAGCAGGCTGTAAACGCACCAATCTTCAGCTTGCGATCCTGGTATTTTTTTAATTTGTTTTCCAGCTCATCAAGAGAAATGAGCAGGTCGGGATCCGGATCGAGCAGTACGACATCCACATTGGATTCGTTCCACGACATATGGTTGGAGTGATGCTCCATGTGTGTCAGAAAAACAACTGGTTTTTCGGAACAGTTTAGACATTCGCTTCCGGAAAGCCTCCCGCAAGTGCGGAGCCCAAGAATGCGCTGGAGCTTGTTCACCATGGTTGTCATGCCTGAACCAGCTGTCAAAATCACATCATTCGGCCCGGCATTTACATGCTTCTTGATCAACTGGTGTGAGTAGTGATAGGCTTTGGTCATTAGTGTACCCGACTCACTGGTTTCGGTATGCGTGTTGGCTACCCAAGGACCAATGATTTGACTCATCCGCCGTTCAATTGGTCCGTACAGCCGACCACTGGCAATCCAGTCGGCATAAATCATCTTTTTCCAGCCGTAAGGTGATCGGTAACACTTGTTGTAACCTACTGTTTTTCTGCGAAATCGATTGAAGTATCGTTCCAGGTTTGATCTGCTCATGGTGCGTTTTACGAGGTCACCAATTTAGAAATTATTCCCGGATTTCGGGAGCCACCCCATTCCATCGAAATGCTGGATCATTTGTTTTGCTATCTTTCGTTGATCATTTTGATGAGGATGCAACTAGCTCTGAACCTATTTCCTGAGCCTGAACCAAAACTTGCCGATAAACCAAAAATGCGGACCTCTTCGCTCTCCTGGAGGGCGATTGGGGATTCTGAGAACGATGAGATGCTCGATATTCTGCTGGATTCGCCGATGGAATCTGACGGGTTAACGCTGTGTCTCGATCGGTCGCCTGACCTATTTGCTGTGCCCAAACGGTTTTTTGATTCGTATAAATGCTATGGCTTTTTCCAGGAAGAGCGTCTCGTGGGATTTGTGATGATAGGCCATAAAATATTGTATGTTAATGGCATACCACGGCAGATTGGCTATCTGTCTAATCTGTACATCCGCAAAGAGGCCCGTAAAAGGGGATGGTATTACCGGGTTTCGGAACCTCTTTTTAAAGAGACCCTCCAAGACCTGAAATTCGGATTTGCTACCACCCTGAGGGGAAACAAGAACACCGAGCCAATGATCGGAAGACGGATCAGTAAGTTTCCTTTTATCCCTTTCTCAGCTTCTATTGGAATAAACAGGATATTCAATATTCTGGTTTTGCTGCCAAAAAAACCCATAAAAGGTTACACCATACGCCGGGCCACGCTCCAGGATGTACCCGAAATTGTCAGGCTGCTGGACGGGGAGTATCGGAATCGTCTTTTTGGGCCGGTAATGACCCCGGAAGAGCTCCTCAAGACCATCGAAGCTCGCCCTGGGTTTACCATCGAAGATTATTATCTGGCCGAACGTGATGACCGCATTGTTGGGGTATGCTCAGCCTGGGATCTTCGCCGGATCAGAAAACTCAGGGTAATGGCTTATCGTGGCCGCTTTGCCTGGGTTAGGTTTTTCTACCGAATGCTCACCCCGGTATTCCGATTGCCATCACTCCCGAAACCTGGCGATTATTTTCGTGAATTAGTCATCAATGATTACGGTGTAGAGGGTCGCAATCCTCAGATTCTGAGAGCTTTGCTGATACACATTTACTCTTTGGCCCGCCGGAAGGGATACAACTTGGTACAGATTGGCAGTTATGAAGGCGACCCATTGATGGAAGCGACCAGAGGGTTCTTCTATCAGCCTTTGGATTCACACATTCTCGCTGGCATGGCTGAACCTGATTTGATCGAGAAAGAAAAGATCGATTGCTCCAAAATTTTCCTGGATATCGCTCTGACGTAGTCGTTTGGCTTTAATTACCCCTGTTTTTCCTGATAAGAAAGCAACCGCTGCTCACCTTCCAGCTTCCGGTACTCCGTCAGGTCCTGCGATACTTCCAAGGTGCCGAGATATTCTCCCTGTTCGTTACGGAGAGCATAGTATTCGATGTAGATAAACCGTCCATTCATCTGAATCCAAAAAGGAGCATGGCTGGTGCGGCCACTCTTGAAATCTTCCAGAATTCTTTCCACGATGTCCACACTCGCGGGCGGATGGCACAGCCTGACATCCCTGCCAATGATCGATCGGCTACGAGTAAATATCCGGTGCGGCCCTTGCGAAAAATACTTGACTTTATCGTTTCGATCCACAAAGGTTAAGTCAACGGGTAAGGTGTTCAGAATGACCAGTATCTCTTCCTCTGAGAAGCTACCCGTGGGCAGTTGGAACGTGCCTGTTTCCTTTTGGCTGATGTCTGAATCATCCTCTTTAGCGCTTTTTGGTTTTTTAGGATTATCGTTTATAGTGCTCATATCCAGTCGTTTAATATAGGCAAAACCGATCTCCCCGGCTTCCTCCAGGAGTCGGTTCATCCAGGAGTCGGGCATGGTTTTCAGCATGACTGGGAAGAGGATTCTTTCTTCCCGAAATCGGATGGCGAGCATATTAAAGAAGATGCTGCCGAACAAATAGTTCAGGGATGGCAGATTGATTTTTTCCTCCTGAAGGGTCTCGATGGCTTCCCGGATATTTTTTCGGATATCATCATGGAAAGCCCACATGAGCTGGACGCAGCGGTAATCGGGCCAATGTTCTTCGATCGCCGGGAACAAGATGTTTTCCTTGATCAGGTAGTGACGCTCGAACGTTTTCAGGTCTTCGAGGATTTCCCGCATATTGTTTATTGTCTCGGGTAAGTCCGGATCTTGGTCGGGTAATTTCCCGTTTATCAGTCGGATCAAAGGTTTCAGCCTATCCAGGCGTTGAGCCATCTCCTGATTTGACTGCATCAGAAAGTCGAGGAAACTGCCTGATTCCGGCTGGGGTACCGGATGTGAATCGAGTGCTTTATGGAAGAGGTTAAGGAATTTGTTTACACCCTCCTGCATTTGCTCTACCGGGTAGCCTTTCTTCATCAGCTCATCCACCAGGCTGATCACCTGCTCTGGAGTTACACGCTCCACCTCCGACCGATATCGTTCATAGTAAGGTTTGCCGTTTTCGCCTCTGACAATGGCTTCCGCCAATATCAACAAATTTTTCAATTCACTCATGATTGAAATATTCAAAATCCACGCCGGTGGCTTTTGTTTTTACTTGGTCCACTCGGGTAATACCTCGCGAAGGAACTGATTTTTTTCTTCGTTTAATGCCTTCATGTCCAGCCCTATATACTTCTGGGCTTTCTCTTTGGTATCAATATCAGGGTAGGGTACCTCGTGGGTCCATCCCAGGTTGGACAAGGTGCGGGCTAGTTCAACGCGGGCTTGGCCAGCCAGGTCAATCCCGGCGGCTATGATTCGGGCTGTTTCGACTGGTGCATGGAATGATGCACCATGGCTGGCGGCAACGAAGTCCCAGCTCCACTGGGCGCGGCGAATATTGTGAAGAATCGGTTTCATTTTTTCCTCATCAGCACCTAGTTCCCAGGCTTTCCCGGCTTCGACATGCGCTTTGACGAGCAGAATTTCGAGTTTATCGCGATTTTCTACCAGCTTTTCCTGTCTAAAATATACATCCTGGACCAGTTTGTCGGTCTCTTCTCGGTGGCAGACCTGGCATGAGTTAGCGACATTATTCAGCGGACTCTGGACGTGAGGGTCGGTGAATTTTTGGCTTCCTTCACTTTTGTAAGGCATATGGCAATCGGCACAGGCAACGCCTCTGCTGGAGTGGGTTCCCATCAGGAACAGCTCATGATCGGGGTGCTGTGCTTTCAACATCGGAGCTTTGCTGATTCCATGGGTCCAGTCGGAAAATTCATACTGATCATAATAGGCCTCTATTGAATCGACGCTAGTGCCTTTGTCCCACGGAAATGTCAGATAGTCAACACCTTCGACTTTATTTTTGTTAAAATAGTATTCGACGTGGCATTGGGCGCAGACCAGGCTCCGCATCTCCTGATGGGAGGCTTGGGTGATATCCTTGCCTTGTCTTTCGTAGGCTTCCACCAGTGCAGGTCGGGATATTCTCAGGTTCATTGTTTTCGCATCGTGGCAGTCGGCACAACCGATGGGGTGAGTCACTTCTGAGCCTTTGGTATCCCAGGTGCCTCGATAAAACTCGGCGATGCCCAGTTCATTCATCAGGCGGGGAACATCCGGACCTTTGCATGTCCAGCAGGTGTTAGGCTGAGGGCTTGGTTTTCCCGGGCCTGGACCGCCGGTTCGGAGGATATTATGGATATCGGTGATGGCGTTCTGATGGCCGCGGCCCTGGTTATACTCTTTGGAGAAAGAGTATCCAGCCCACAGAACTACCAAGCGCGGGTCCTCTTCCAGCATGTCTCGCATGGCTGAGCCGCCATATTGACTTGTAAATGAAGTATCTGCAGTTCTTAGGTAAGATTGATACTGGCGCGGGTAATTCTCTCCCCAGACGGCGCTATTGGATTCAAACTGCGAGAATTCGTTCAGAGGGGCGTACGCAAAACTGGCTTCTGCTCTACGTTGGACGATGGAGGAGGCAATGAGTCCGAGGAGGAAAACGATTGCGAGTGTTCCGCCAAAAATGAGCCAGCCGAGCCAGGGTTTTTCTTTGAGTAATTCGGGTATCGATTTCATCGGGGTAGTTATTGTTCGTTTTTCAACAGTTTTTTAAGCCAATCTGGTACCGGGCTTTGGGGCAGGGGTACGCGGGCATAGGGAACACTCGAGAGGCTGTTAACCCGCCCGTGAGGGGTCTCCCGGTGGCAGCTCCAGCATTGCCGCTCTTTCCGGTAATCGTGAGCCTGGCGGGTGAGGTCTTTAATTGGATCCTCTGTCAGGAGGTCCTCATGGCACCGGATACAGTTATTCTGGACCACCTTTTGGCCTGCTTTTTTGATGTGGATAACCTGCGGTTCCAGCCTGAGAGTGAACATGGTAGCATGCCTCATCCCGTCTTTTGCCTTAAAGTAGTATTTGTTCAGGATATTATTATGAGGTACGTGGCAGTCATTGCAATGAGTGTATTGACGATGTGAGTTGTGCGACCAGGTAGCATACTGTGGAGCCATAATATGGCAATTAACGCAAGTCTCCGGTTTATCAGAAAGATAGGAGGGGGCTTTGGAAACATAAAAGGCAAACACAAAAAGACCTGAGAAGACAGCTAGTGCCAGGATGACCGGCAATCGCCAGGCCGGAGGCGGAATGAAAAACCGGATAATGCGCATAGTCAGATTCTAAGGTCCAAAAGATACAAACTTCTGGAATTAAAAATACCCTGTACCTCTAATCTCTTATGTAACAAATGTTACAATCTTGTTACCCTACTTGCACCTCGGTGTGGGCATAGGTATAATTGACCACCTGGACTTTCTTAAGCAGAGCCATAATGATCGTCAGGGTTCCAATACGACCAATAAACATGGATAAGGCAATCACGATTCTGCTCAGCTCGCTGAGCGATGGGGTGATGCCTAGGCTTAACCCGACTGTTGATAGGGCCGAAATTTGCTCAAAAGCCAGGGTTGATAGCGGTAAGTCAGGCTCCAGAATGGTTAGCAGGGTAATGCCCACGATAAAAAAGAGGGCATAAAACATGGTGATGGAGACAGCACGCTGGATGACCTGCGAGGAGAGTGAATGTTTGAAAAAGACCACGTTGCGATGTCCTCTGACTCCATAGATGATAGATTTAACCACTACGGCGAAGGTGGTGGTTTTAATCCCCCCGCCGGTGGATCCCGGGGAGGCTCCGATGACCATCAGCAACATAAACAGGACAACAAGTGGTTGAGTAAACCTACTGATATCCAAAGAGTTAAATCCTGCAGTGTGGGACATCACGGAATGGAAAAGACTCTGAAGGAGGCGTTCGGGCTCGAAAGTTCTACCCAGATCGAATGGATAAAACAGGAAGAAGAATATCATTCCGGCTCCGTAGAGCATGAATGTGGTTCGGAGGGCTATTCTGGATCCCGGGGAAAGGTAGTTCCAGAACACCCGCCAACGTATCTTTCTTCGGGGCAGCGTGGCCAGATCGTTCAACACCGGGTATCCGATACCACCCAGAAAGACCAAAGCCACAATCACCGATTGCACATGCCAGTTGTGGCGGATGCTCTCTTCGTACAGATTGTTGCTGAAGAGGCTGAATCCGGCATTGTTAAATCCGGAGATGGCATGAAAGAAGGAATAGAAGAGGCGGTGCCGTTCTCCTTCAAAAGCTACACTGCTGCCCCAAGAAAAATACATCGCCAAAATTCCTACTGCTTCGATTATCAAGGTGAAAAGAATAATATTCCCCAGGACAGATCTGGATTTTGACATCTCGCTGGTATCGAGTAAATCTTTGATGAGCGACTGGTATTTGAGGCTGGCTGAGTCCTTAGAGAAAATTGCAAAGAAGGCGGCGAATGCCAGGATATTGATTCCCCCGAGCTGGATCAGGATCATGATTACCCAGTGGCCTTTGTGGGTGAAAGCGGTGGCGGTGTCAACCACCACTAGGCCAGTCACGCAGACCGCACTGGTTGAAGTAAACAGGGAGTCGACGAATGAGATCCCGGCAGTTGTCATCTCTGGGAGGTTTAATAGCACTGTGCCAAACAGGATCAGCCCGAGAAAAGAGAGAACCAGCAGTTGAACTGGGGTAAACCTGAGTTTAGAAATCTTTAAGGCCGCCTTTCCCAGTTCAGCCGCGACGATGATAAAAAAGTATAATTGGACTGCCAGAATCGAGATGTCGCCCAATTGGAGGTCTATTAGCCTGGAAAACAGTTTGTTGAAGTAGTCTCCTCCGGTAGTGAAATAGAGAACCTGTTCGGCGACCAAAAATAAAAAGACGATCCCGTCCATCCGGTTTTCGCGAATAAA
>JAAYIP010000156.1 GCA_012523435.1 Bacteroidales bacterium
AACTGAAGCTATTAAAATAACCCCCTAGCTCTTCAGGAGTCCCTATAAACAGGGCCGACTTCTGCTTACCATCACCATCATTGAGAAAAATGAGCGATTTTCCGGCATTCTCAGCATAGGTAACATCCATACCAGGTAATCTCTTTCCATTTTCATTGGTTACGGATAAAGCATAGGAGACATCCTTTAGGCTGCCTCCACTCACCATACTAGTCTGAATCTCCGTCTGACCCAGGAGACCAGTCCTGCCCTGAACTGCTTCACCATTGTAATCCATGCTTTTGTTAAAAAGCTGACTATCTTCGATATATTCCGTACACGAGACCACAAATAGCATCAGTCCAATTAGAATAACCGGGATAGACCTGCGATAAAATTTTGGTACCATAGATATAATTTTTAGGTATTTAACTTCAAACTTATTGTGGAAATTCCGCCAAAGAAGCATCCAATCTGACTCAAAGATATGAATTTTGATAATCTGTACGCTCCTTATCAGGAAATCCAGGTATTTATTTTTCTTGCTCCTCAGTCAATTAGCGCTATCAAGCCATCTTGCATCTTCCGCTGAAAAGTTTTCACCGCTTCAAGTTTTATCCAAAACCATTTATCAATACCTTCAGCCCTTCAATTTCTGAATCTTTTTTCGATGAAAACCCAAATCTCGTTCACCTGCCTGCTAATCCTCCTGGCGGCAACCCTGCCCCTTCACAGCCAGGAAACCTCTATCTATGAATGGCGTGGAATCGACCGCCTCGGAATTTATCCAGATCAAAACCTGCTTAAAGCATGGCCAGAAGAGGGCCCTGCTCTGGTTTGGGAGTATGAGGGAGTCGGTAACGGTTACGGATCACCAGTCTTTACCCCTGATAATAAATTATACATCATGGGCGAAGCCGATAGCCTGGCCTGGCTCATCGTTCTGGATCATAATGGCCAGTTCTTATGGAAGAAAGATTTTGGAAATGAATGGGTTAAGAACTACAATGGGGCTAGGTGCGCACCAACGGTTGCCGGTAACGAAGTCTATGTCACCTCCGGCATGGGAACCATCTATTGCTTTAATCGACATAATGGAGAAAAACTCTGGTCGATCGATATGGTGAACGACCTGGGTGGCGAGTTTCCACTCTACGGATTCTCCGAAGCTGTTGCTATTGAAGGCAACCGGATGTTTTGCACCCCAGGAGGTCCCGTTCATAACGTGGTAGCCTTAAACCGTTTCACGGGCGAATTGATCTGGAGTAATCCTGGCAAAGGCGAACGATCCGCATACCACCAGCCTAAAGTGATTACCGTGGGAGACCAATCAATCCTAGTCACCTTCACCGCCTACACTATGCTCGGTCTCGATACCAACACCGGCGATCTGCTCTGGGTCCACGATCAGGAAAACATCCCACCCGAAGAAAGAAAACCCGGTAGCGGAGATACCCACTCCAATTCTATCTTATATGAAGATGGATTTATTACCTATGTTGAAGGAGACGGCAACTGCACAGTCAAGCTGGCCTTGTCGCCTGATGGCAGTACCATTACCGATGTTTGGCGCAACACGGATTTCGATAGCTACATGGGTGGCTTTATCAAACTGGGCGACTGGATGTACGGATGCGGTTCAGCAAAACCAGCCCTCAGAAGCTTAAACACACAAACCGGCGAAATCGGCAGCGAATTGAAAACCGCCAGCGGCAACATCATCTCAGCTGATGGAATGCTCTACTATTACAATTTCCGCGGCGAAGTGCTCTTGATCAAACCAGATGGCCCCAACATGGAACTAATCAGCAAGTTTCGCATAACTAAAGGACAGAAAGAACACTTCGCCCACCCGGTTGTTCACAACGGTTTACTGATTATCCGTCACGGAGATGTTTTACAAGCCTATCAGATTACACGATCCTGATGTTGTAAAACATCTCAAGATTCAAAAAAACACTAATTTTGCCCCTTCGTGATAAGTATCGGGCACAAAATACTGACGTTAGCAACTACCATCTTGTTGCTCAATCTGATGGGTCTCCGGATCTCCAACCAGATTCTCTTCGTGCACACCCACTGCCTGGAAGACGGTAGCCGCGTAACTCACGCTCACCCCTATGATAAGTCAGCCGAAAATGACCCGCTCACAAGCCATCACCATTCAAAAAAATCCCTGCTGTTCTTTTCGCAAGGAAATGACCTGGTTGTTGAAAAACCAAATATCACGGTAGAAGCACCTTGCTTCATAACCGAATCAAAACTTACGGCCTGCGCTTCAACAGTCCCCAAAGGTTGGACCCATACCCTCCCCGGAAGATCTCCGCCAACCATTCCATCTTAATAACATGAAAAACAACGAGATAGATCAATAAAACCTCGATCACCTGCTGTTTTCAAAACCATTTCACAACCAAAGTTCTGTATTTGACTTCCCTTTATGAAAAAATATATCCTCCTCCTAATTTTCCTTATCGCACTTTCCCCTACCCTCCCCGCTCAAAAAGCTCCTACTGATGCCAATATCATCGGCCATGTAATTGACGAAGATGGTAATCATATACCCTTTGCTACCATTGCCATCCTCGGATCTGCCATTGGAACAACTTCAGATGCCAGCGGACACTTCCAGCTAATCAATCTGGAACCTGGAACCATTGTGGCCCGAGCTCAGTTTCTGGGCTATAAACCGAAAGAACAAATCATCCAAGTGAAACTGAACCAAACTCTTGAAGTGAACTTTATTCTCCAGGAGGACTTGCTCGGTTTGGAGGAAGTAGTGGTTACTGGCGACCGAAATGAAACTAACAGGACAGAAGCCACGACACTGGTTAACCGACTGTCCCCAAAGCTGTTCAAAGCAACTCAATCCATCACACTGAGTGAAGGCCTCGACTTCTGCCCGGGACTAAGACTGGAAAATAACTGCCAGAATTGCGGGTTTACTCAGGTTCGGATGAACGGAATGGAAGGCCGCTATGCCCAGATACTAATCAACAGCAGACCCATCTTCAGCGGATTGGCCGGAGTTTACGGACTGGAACTGATCCCTGCTAACATGATCGACCGCGTGGAAGTGATACGAGGAGGCGGATCAGCCCTCTATGGCTCCAATGCTATCGCCGGAACTATCAATATCATCCTGAACGACCCGGTAAAAAACACTTTTGAGTTTGGAGCTAACAGCGGAGTCATGGGCATTGGAATAACAGGTGCTACCCCGGCCAGCGATCATAGCATCAACGCTAACGCCTCCCTGATAACCGAAGATAGCAAAAGCGGACTTTCACTCTATGGCTTCAGTCGCTGGAAACAACCTTTTGATGCAAATTCAGACGGATTCTCCGAACTCTCTCTTACTCAAAATACTACATTTGGAACCCGCCTGTTCCATCGATTCAACACTAGATCTAAATTGACCGCCGACTTTTTTAATATCCGCGAAAATCGACGAGGCGGGGATCAATTCGATGAACTGCCCCACCTCTCCGGAATTACAGAGGGAGTGGAACATGCCGTCACTACCGGCGCGATCTCCTTCGATCAGTTTTTTAGAGAAAAAGACCGCCTCTCAATCTTTGCATCCGGGCAACAGGTTATTCGCGACTCATACTATGGTGCCAATCAATCACTTAAAGATTACGGTAAGACTCAGGACCTGGCATTTTCAATCGGTACCCAATACAACACATTTTTTAAATCCGGCTCCCTGGTAGCCGGATTAGAGCACAATGGCGCTAACTTAAATGATGCCAAAATGGGCTACCAAGACTTGGAAAACATTGTCATCAACCCTGATGGAAGTTTCGAAATCCCAATCATTAGCTCCCGAGTCGTCGCCGATCAGGCGTTGCATACAACCGGATTCTATGCCCAGTACGAACACGTCTGGGGCAGGTTGAATGCCACAGCCGGCTTGCGTTATGACCATTACACCATTATCGATCATGAAAGAGAAGGCTCTCGGAAATCCGGCAATGTCCTGAGCCCCAGAGTTACCATGAAATACGACCTGCTCCAATACCTCCAGGCTAGAATCAGCTATTCCCAGGGATACCGGGCTCCCCAAATATTCGACGAAGATCTGCATATCGAAACTTCCGGAGCCAGGCGGGTTAGCCATATCAATAGTCCCGACCTGCACCAGGAAACTAGCCACAGCCTCATGGCTTCGCTGGATTTCAACCACCAGATCGGAAAAGCTCAGGTGGGATTCCTCATAGAAGGATTCTATACCAGACTCACCGATGCCTTTGTTAACGAAATCAGCAATCCGGATGAATCCGGTGTGGTGATCTACCGCAGAGTCAACGCCGACGGCGGAGCCACCGTCGGAGGTGCCAACCTAGAACTCACTATCGTTCCTTCTAAAAAACTCTACCTGAAAAGCGGATTCACCTGGCAACAGAGTCGTTATGATGAACCTCAGGAGTTTGATGAAAAACGATTCTTCCGCACCCCTAATGACTACGGATACCTGATGGTTGACTGGAAGCCTAATAAAAAGATAAGCTTTTCAACAACAGCCAATTACACAGGAAAAATGCTGGTTCCATACTTTGGCCCCGAGGCTCCGAATACCAAAATCGGCGAACTACGTGAGTCGGGCCGCTTTTTTGACCTTGGATTCAAGTTCGGATACACAGTCGTTCTCAATGGATCATCCGTGCAGTTTTTTGCTGGGCTAAAAAACCTTTTTAACTCTTATCAGAAAGACTTCGACCGTGGCATTTCCCGCGACCCGGGATACCTGTACGGACCGAATAACCCTCGATCAGTTTATGCCGGCCTTCGATTCGGCAACTTTTTGAATTAAAACCCTTGATTTAAAACCAGGATCCAGCCTCCTGGCCCTGCCTCAGGTATCGATTATCCAATTCCCCATTAGCCAAGGCAATCCCGATTTCGTACCTTTGCCCCGTTAAATGATAAGTATGAGTACCCTGTTGATCGCTATCATTGCTGTTATCGTCGGTTTGATTCTGCTCATCTGGAGCGCCGACTGGTTCGTTGAAGGATCAGCAGCTACCGCTGGATACCTCGGGGTACCTCCCCTGCTGATCGGAATGGTAATCATCGGTTTCGGCACCTCCGCTCCAGAACTGGTGGTGTCAGCACTGTCAGCCGCCCAAGGCAATCCCGGAATCGCCCTGGGCAATGCCTATGGGTCAAATATTGCCAACATAGCACTTATCCTGGGAATTACTGCCCTGATAAAACCAATCGCCATTGAATCCGGAGTACTCAAAAAAGAACTGCCAATCCT
>JAAYIP010000157.1 GCA_012523435.1 Bacteroidales bacterium
ATTGCCACTCCGGCTTCGGGTCTGAAGCGTCAACCGGAGATTGTCGCGGTAGATCAGAGGACGTACTGTCAAATGGTGAGGTGCTATCGGGCTCAGAACAAACGTTCCAGTTCCCGGTAATACCAGGGGACCACCCACGCTGAGAGAGTAGGCTGTTGATCCGGTTGGAGTTGCAACTATCAGCCCATCAGCCCAGTAAGTGTTCAAATACAAGCCATCCAGACTGGCATTAATGCGAATCATAGAGGAGTCGTCCCGTTTATGAACGGTAATCTCATTTAAAGCAAAGTTAAAATCGCCAAAAAGGGGTTGATCACAATCCACCTGGATCAGGGTTCGCTCCTGGATATCCCAATCACCTGTCAGGATGGAGTCAACTGCCCGACTGATCTCTTCCTGCGCAATATCAGCAAGAAAGCCAAGCCTTCCGCTGTTGATCCCGGCGATCGGAACCGGGAGATCCCGCACCAGGGTTGATGCTTCCAAAAAAGTCCCATCGCCTCCAATAGATAACATCAACCCGGGTCTACCCTTCAGGTCTTCGTAACTTCGGAAGAGGGGATAACCACTCAGATCTTCAGATAAGCTCCCGTTTAAAAACTCCCGGAAAGGTTGAAAAACCAAGATTTCCGCCTCATATTCGGCTAGTTTCTGCAGCACTAACTTAAATGAGGGAAGAAACTTGGCATCAAAACTACGGCCAAACAGATAGATTGTCCGGTAATCAGATGGAATCTTCATAATTCTTTTACATATTGATGTAGCGCATGAATTCCTCTAATCGCTCTCGGTAAAGATCGTTCAGCTGCTCATCAGCCATGAAATGTTCCCTGACTACATAGCCAAACCGCTGGAAGGAGCGAATAATGGAAGCGACCTCTGGCGTATTAAGCTTCATGGTAACCATCAGATCATCTCCATCCTGCCCGGGGGAGGTATAAAGCGTCACAATACGAGCACTATTTTCCTCCACAATACGGGAAATATTGGCCAGCGAGTAATCCCTCACCGGTAAGCTCAGCTCGATGATGGCGCCAGGCTGACCTGCTGCAGTGATTGAGGCTACCCCTCGGATTAAATCAGACTGGGTAATGGCACCAAGATAGATCCCGTCAGTCGATATGACTGGCAGAAGATGGAGTTTGAATTTCAGAAACGACTCGATTAATTCCAGAATATGCTGCTCGGGAAATACACAGATTTTAGCCAGCGAAGCGATCGATTCTCCAATCGGATGCTCCGGAGTGGACAGGTTCAGCAGTTCTGTATCCGTCACTAAACCTACATACATTTTATCCTCAACCACAGGTAGTTGCGAAACCCGATAGAGATCCATCCAACTCAATACCCGACTGCCGGTATCGCCAGCAGTAACCGGGGGGATCAAGTCGGATATCATTTCCTTTGCTAACACCTGGTGTAATATTTCGTAATTTTGAACCTGAGTCTTAAACTGTTTCCACCATGACCAGATTAAGTGTAAATATAAACAAAATTGCCACACTCCGGAATGCCCGGGGAGGCAACATTCCGGATGTACTCAAGGCTGCCGTCGACTGCCAGCGATTCGGAGCTGAGGGTATTACGGTGCATCCCAGGCCAGATGAAAGGCATATCCGCTATCAGGATGTTCGTGATTTGCGACCACTCGTCAATACGGAATTCAATATCGAAGGATATCCTTCAGAGTCTTTTATTCAGCTGGTTTTAAGCGTATTACCAGAACAAGTCACCCTAGTTCCCGATGCCCATGATGCCATCACCTCTAATGCCGGCTGGAATACCGTGCGATATCACCAGTTCCTCCGGGAAGTGGTAGCCCGATTCAAAGAAAAGGGCATCCGGGTCTCCCTGTTTGTCGATGCTAACCCCGAAATGGTCCGGTTTGCCTCAAAAACAGGAACAGACCGGATTGAACTTTACACTGAACCTTACGCTCAGCAATATCCAGCAAACCCCGAAGAGGCCATCATCTCCTTCAGAGAAGCCGCCGAAGCTGCTGTCGAGTCCCATCTGGGGATCAACGCGGGCCATGACTTGAACCTGGAAAACCTTGCTTTCTTTGCAAAACAGATCCCCAACTTACTGGAAGTCAGTATTGGACACGCCCTGATCGCAGACGCCCTCTACCTGGGACTGGAAAACACCATACAGATGTACCGCCGCCAGCTGGTTATGTAAACAAGATTTAAATGAAGCTACACTACACCAAACTCGGATCAGGTCATCCGATGTTGATCCTCCATGGTTTGTACGGATCCGGAGATAACTGGCTCTCCGTTGGCAAAGCAATTGCCGACATGGTGGAGGTTTACTTGCCGGATCTGCGCAATCACGGCCTATCGCCCCACGCAGAGATGATGGACTATCCTTCCATGGCCGGAGATATTCTCGAATTGATGGATGATCTGGAGCTGGAAAAAGCCATCATCCTTGGACACTCCATGGGTGGCAAAACAGCCATGCGATTTGCCCTGGAAAATCCCGGGCGGGTGAGCCGTCTGATCGTTGCTGACATCAGTCCACGCAATTATCTCGATGGAAGACAGGATGATTTGCACCTGAAACAACATCAACAGATTCTCTCCACCCTTGAACGGATAGATCCTGGATTGGCAAAGTCTATCGGGGATGTTGACCGAATCATGGAGGAGGGAATCCCCAGCCGGCGACTAAGACAGTTCCTGCTTAAAAACCTCCACAAAACCAATTCAGGGCTCTATGAATGGAAACTGAATAGGGAGATTCTCAGAAGAAGCCTTTCCACCTTGGCGGGCAGCATCGGTGACGAGCTCATCCAAGGTCCTCCTCAGAAAGGCTACCCAATCCTGTTTATCAGAGGGGGAAACTCCAACTATATGATGGATGAAGACACCCAGGTAATCAGGAAGCTGTTCCCACTGGCCCAGATCAATACGATCAAGGATGCTGGCCATTGGCTACACGCCGAACAGCCTGAGCTTTTCATCGGCATGGTTAGACAATTTATTCTGGAAAACTAAAACTCTTTACTCCGATAAATGCTGCCGGATGAGAGAGGTCAATAGTCGAATCCCCACTCGGTTTTCTCCCCCCTGGGGAATGATCAGATCAGCATAACGCTTCGATGGTTCAATGAATTCCAAATGCATCGGCTTGACAGTCAGGTCGTAACGATCGAGAACAGTCTCGGCCGACCGGCCCCGTTCAGCCAGGTCACGCCTGATAACACGTGAAAGACGATCGTCGGCATCTGCATCAACAAAGACTTTAATATCCAACAGATCTCTCACTTCCTTTTGGGTCAGCACTAAAATGCCTTCCACAAGAATCACGCGCTTTGGATGAATCAGGATGGTCTCCGGCTCCCGAGTGCACGTCAGATAGGAATAGATCGGTTGTCGGATGGATTTCTGCTCCCTTAGGTCGCGCAGGTGCTGAATCAACAGAGACCATTCGATGGATTCAGGATGGTCAAAATTTAGCTTCTGGCGGGCTTCCAATGGAAGATGGCTATTATCACGATAGTAGGAATCCTGGGGTAAAAGCACCACTTCACCCTGATTAAACCCAGCCATTACTTTCCTCACAACTGTGGTCTTTCCTGATCCGGTTCCTCCTGCAATACCTACGATCAACATATTTTTATGGTATTCGGGATGTAATTGTATATTTACATAATTCAATAAACCAGCAATGATCCGGCATATCGTACTGTTCAAATTAAAGCAATTTTCTTCAGAATCCGAACGCTTGGAGGCTACCAATCATGTACTCGAAACCTTTCGGTCCCTAGTGGGGCAAATTCCGCAAATCAGGCAATATCGTGTAGAAAAGGGATTACCCTTAGGGGCTTCGGCCTGCGATATTATCATTGATAGCACGTTTGATAACCTGGATGATCTTCGGGCCTACCAGCTGCATCCCGCTCATCAGGAAGCTGTTGAGAGGAACAAACAGTGGTCCGACTACAAAATGAGTGGAGATTATGAATATTTAGCTTAGCTTTGACCCATGAAACTGACTTACCGAACCTAATGCTTTATCCACTGAAATTCAAGCCGATATACCAATACCGACTTTGGGGCGGCAATAAGTTACGTAGTGTTTTACAAAAAATGGATGCCCCTGACATGACTGGGGAGAGTTGGGAAATCTCCGGAGTTGAAGGAGCGATTTCCGTAGTCAAGGATGGCTTTCTGGAAGGGAATGACCTGCAAGAGCTGATCGAAGTTTATATGGGTGATCTGGTTGGCGATTCTGTGTACAACCGGTTTGGGCTAGAGTTTCCCCTGCTCATTAAACTAATCGATGCGAGCCAGGTTCTTTCAGTCCAGGTTCATCCTGATGATCAACTGGCCAAAGACCGCCACAATGCCAACGGGAAAACCGAACTGTGGCACATCATTCAAGCCGACCCCGGTGCCGTTCTCTATTCCGGATTCAACCGACCTCTCGACCGGGATTCTTTCCTCACCTACATGGCAGAGAATCGGATTGAAGAGATCCTCAACAAAGAGGAGGTTCAGGCAGGAAACTCATTTTTTATTCCTGCCGGCAGGGTTCATGCAACCGGAGCAGGCATTCTTTTTGCTGAAATTCAGCAGACCAGCGATCTGACTTACCGAATTTTCGACTGGAATCGTCTGGAAAAAAATGGAAGGCCCAGGCCTCTTCATACGGATCTGGCTATTGATGCGATCGATTTCAAACATTATGACTCCTACAGGAATCACTATGAGCCTGTTATGAATGGTTCGGCCAGTATCACCCAAACCCCCTATTTCACCGTCAACCACCTTTGGTTTAGTCGGTCCATTGATCGCGACTATTTAGAAATTGACTCTTTTGTTATTTATATCTGCCTGGATGGCAGCTTCTTACTGCGATATGGCGAAGAGAATCCAGTGCTGGTAAAAAAAGGAAAAACTATCCTCCTACCAGCCATTTTCAAAGATGTAACGCTCGAAGCCAGAGAAGAGACCAAGGTCCTGGAAGTATATATTGAGAATGCCGGAAAACAAAGCTGAGCCAACCAATCCTGCTTTTTTGATTCGGGTAGTTGAACATATAGCCGCCAACTCCAACCCGAACAAATGCCCCGAACCCGTACTTCCAGAATATGCCTTCATCGGTCGATCTAATGTGGGCAAATCCAGTTTGATCAATATGCTAGTCAACCGTAAAGGATTGGCCAGAACATCCGGAACCCCAGGTAAGACACAGACTATCAATCACTTTCTTGTCGACAATTCGTGGTATATCGTTGACCTCCCCGGGTACGGTTATGCCAAGGTTTCCAAAGTGCAGCGCGAGAAATGGCTACGTTTTACCACTCGGTACCTCAGAACCAGGGCGAACTTAATGACTCTGTTCGTCTTAATTGATGGCCGAATACCACCGCAAGAATCCGACGTGAATTTTATCAACTTCCTGGGAGCCGAACAAATCCCTTTTATCATTGCCATCACCAAAACCGATAAAGTACCATCCCCCCAGCTCAAGAAAAACAGACAGGCTGTCGAAGAGGCTCTTAAGCCAACCTGGATGGAACTACCCAGATTTATCTATACCTCTGCGGCAAGAAAAAGAGGACGGGAAGAGATCCTCGAATTCATCCAACAAACCAATTTACTTTTCAGGCCGGCTGGCCCGAACCCCTAATTATTGCTATTTTTGCGCGGTATTCAAAGTTATGAACCTTTAGAACAACCCTTGCTCATGCACCCTAACAGCCCGATCAAATTGTTCTCCGGCACCAACTCCCGGTATCTGGCAGAAAAAATTGCCGCGGCCTATGGCACCGAACTAGGCAAAGTTTCCATTCAACGGTTTAGTGATGGCGAAATGCAGCCTTGCTTCGAAGAGACCGTCCGAGGCGACTTTGTCTTTATCATCCAATCAACCTTCGGCCCTGCAGATAATCTCTTGGAGCTGCTCATGATGATTGACGCTGCCAGTCGAGCATCCGCCTATAAAATCGTGGCTGTCATCCCCTATTTCGGTTATGCCCGGCAGGATCGCAAAGATAAACCACGAGTTTCGATCGCCGCAAAACTGATGTCAAACCTTCTGGCCGCCGCGGGAGTCAGCCGCATAATCACCATGGATCTTCATGCCGACCAGATCCAGGGATTCTTCGATGTACCGGTTGACCATCTCTTTGCAAGTAATGTGTTTATTGACTATATCAGCAGTCTGAAACTCGATAATCTGGTTATCGCCTCCCCAGATACCGGCGGAACAAAAAGAGCCAACTCCTATGCTAAATTTCTCGACGTTCCCATGGTTATCTGCCACAAAACTAGAAAAGTAGCCAATGTAATCGACGAAATGACCGTCATCGGTGAAGTTGCCGGCAAAAACGTTGTGCTGGTTGACGATATCATTGATACCGCCGGAACAATCACCCGCGCTTCAAACCTCATCATGGAAAAAGGAGCCAAATCGATCCGATGCATAGCAACCCACCCGCTACTCACCGGCCCCGCCTACGAACGAATCGAAAACTCAGCCCTGGAAGAAATCATCGTCACCGACTCAATCCCCCTCCACAGAACAAGTCCGAAAATTAAAGTGATCTCCATCTCCGACCTGTTCGCTGATGTCATCAAAAAAGTCTATAACAATCAATCGATCAGCACCACTTTCCTATTATAAAATAGTGTATATTTGCACCCTCAAAATAGCCGGAATAAATAATTCACGTGTAATGGGGGACCTTGGCATCTAACCGGCTGATAGCTAGGGAATCCTGAGTAGCACAAACTGTAATATGAAAACACTGGATCTGAAAGGTACTATTCGTACCGACCTTGGCAAAAAAGCAACTAAGAAGGTTCGTTTAGAAGAGAGAATTCCCTGTATAATTTACGGCATTAACCAACCTATTCATTTTGAGGCTGATGCAAAAGAATTTGGGCACCTGGTTTATACCCCTCATGTGTACCTCGCCAACCTGGATCTGGATGGCACCGCCCACCAGGCCGTCGTGAAAGAGATTCAATTTCATCCCGTCACGGACAAAATTCTCCACATCGACTTTATCGAGGTAATCCCCGAAAAACCTATCACTGTGGCTATCCCTGTTCAACTTGAAGGATTCGCTAAAGGTGTTCAGCAAGGTGGTAAGCTGGCTCTGCAAATGAGAAAACTGACGGTGAAGGGCCTCGTGAAAGATATTCCCGCTCAACTGCTGGTTGATGTCACCAACCTCGAAGTGGGCCACTCCATTAAAGTTCGGGACCTCTCCTTTGACGGCCTCGAAATGCTCAATCCGAAAAACGCCGTGGTAGCTACTATCAAAACTACCCGTGCTGCTAAGGCTACTGCTGAGACCGAACAGCCAGCCCAAAAATAGTTGATCCTCGAGTTAATAACACCCTACCCAGGTGAAATATCTGATTGCCGGACTCGGAAATATTGGTCAGGAATACAGTTTCACCAGGCATAATATCGGCTTTATGATATTGGACGCACTCGCGAGCGCGTCCAATATCGTTTTTACCCCTGCCCGTTATGGCGACCTGGCTGAGTACCGTTTCAAGGGAAGGACCTTCATCCTTTTGAAACCTAGTACCTTCATGAATCTTAGCGGCAAAGCAGTCCGTTATTGGATGCAAAAATCAGCCGTCGATCCCGCTAACCTGCTGGTCCTGGTTGATGACTTGGCACTGCCATTCGGACAACTCCGGCTTAGAAAAAGCGGAAGCGACGGGGGACACAATGGATTGAAAAGTATCAATGAACTGCTCGGACATGACCAGTACCCCCGAATGCGATTTGGAATCGGACCAGTCATTGGCAATCCTGTCAATTTTGTCCTCGGAGAATGGTCGCCTGAGGAACAACCTCTTCTTCCCGAACGGCTAAAAACAGCCGCAAGCCTAATTCGCAGCTTCGGAACTCAGGGTGTTGATCAAACAATGACCCATTTCAATCGCCCATGGGAACCTCCTGGCACTCTATCCAACGAAAACAATAGCCTCTAACCCGGAGGATAACACTCCCTGTTAATTTATTGTTAACCAACCAAAAAGTTGGGCTTTCCCGCTAATTTTGCCCAATAAGTCAATATGAAAAACAGAACAATCCGTTGGATCATAACCTTTTCAACGATCTCGCTGATAGGCCTGATCGCAACTCAACTTTACTGGATCAATAATGCCCTCCGGCTGGGCGAAGAACAGTTCAACAACCGGGCAACCATCGCGCTCCAAGGAGCCCTGGATGAATATGTCCACGTAAAACGGGGCGAACCATGCGATGCAAATTGCGGATGCCTGCAGACTCCAATCGGCGCTGACAGTATGTTTGTTAACCTCGATCCGGCCAAAATGGACTCCATCCTAAAGATCCATTTTGCATACCATGGCCTGCCAAGCGATTATGGACTTAGAGTAGTCAAGTGCGCTACAGCACAAGTCCTATACGAGAAAAAACTGGCCACCGGGCACAGTAACTACACCAGCCTACATCAAATCAGCCTCTCCTGTCTTGGACTCACTGAAAGCCACCGGATGGAGATCGATTTTGGCCACCCAAAACAAGTCATCCTCTCCGATCTGCTCGTCTGGCTCGCCCTATCAACCGTCTTCCTGCTGGTCGTAATCCTCTGCTTTACCTTCATCCTGCTCTCCATTATCAGGCAAAAGAGGATTACCGAAATCAGAAATGATTTCATCAATAATATGACACACGAATTTAAAACCCCGATCGCTAACATCTCCCTCGCTTGCGACGTTCTCCGCCGACCTGATGCAACGAAAAATTCAGACCGAATTGGCCGATATGTTACCATCGTGCAAGAAGAAAACAGCCGAATGCGCTCACTGGTGGATAAGGTTCTGCAATTCGCCCTCTGGAATCAGGAAAACCCACACATCGATCGCATCCCAACGGATATTAATGAGCTGATACGAGATGCCGTTGACCATATTTGCCTTGAAGATTGTCGGCCTGGAGCCAAGATAGAACTGGATCTGTGTGATGACCATGAAGAAATCTCAGTTGACCCGGTTCACTTCACTAACATCATTCATAACCTCATCGATAATGCTCAAAAATATTCCATTGCCGCCCCCCTGATCACCATCACAACCCGGTTCTCATCCAAAGAGTTTACGATGGAGATTAACGACAACGGAATTGGAATTAGCCCAAAAGCTCAGAAACATATCTTTGAAAAATTCTATCGTGTACCTACCGGAAACCTGCATAACGTAAAAGGTAGCGGACTGGGTCTATATTACGTCAAAACAATGGTCGAAATCCACGGTGGAAACATCCGCCTGAAAAGTGATCCCGGAAAGGGTTCCAAATTTATCCTAACTTTACCCAAATGAAAGAGGTAAAAGCTGACATTCTACTGGTCGAGGATGACCAAAACCTCGGATATATGCTCCAGGACTTCCTTGAAATGGAGGGCTATCGGATTGATCTCCAAAAAAATGGAGAATCTGGCCTGACAGCTTTTAAAAGCCGCCAGTTCGACCTCTGTATCCTGGATGTCATGCTTCCGGTAAAAGATGGATTCTCACTGGCTGAAGAGATCCACCTGATCAACCCTCAGACACCTTTTATTTTCGTGACCGCTAAAGCTCTACAGTCAGATCGAATCAAAGGACTAAAACTAGGCGCAGATGATTATATCACTAAACCCTTTAGCACAGAAGAACTCAAACTCAGAATAGAAAATATCCTCCGCAGAATCGGCAAGCAGCAAGAAAACACACATAACAACGTCTTTACAATTGGCCAAATCATTTTTGATTTTGCCAACCAAGTACTCCAAATTCACGGAGAAGAAAGACGATTAACCAAGAAAGAAGCATTGCTATTGAAAATGCTCTGCCAAAACGTCAATAACCTTGTTCGGCGAGAACAGATTCTTTTACAAATCTGGGGTTCAGACGATTACTTTATGGGCAGAAGCATGGATGTCTATATTGCCAAACTCCGAAATTACCTTAAATCAGAACCAACAGTAAATATTGTTAATATTCATGGAACCGGTTTTAAATTGGAGGTTAACGAATTGTGACTGAAGGTATCAGGATAGATAAATGGTTGTGGGC
>JAAYIP010000158.1 GCA_012523435.1 Bacteroidales bacterium
ATCTCCCGCGAAAAAACCTGAGCGACATACTGGATCGCGTCATAGGTGGCACCATGAACCTGAGGAATACAGCGAAATGAGTAAGGATCCTGAACCTGTACTTTTGGCTGGCTCATTAATTCACTGTTTTTTAGGTAATTGCTGATTGCTCGAGCACAATCTGCCTGGCCAGGATGGGGACGAATTTCTTGTATCATCGGATTGAACGGTTCGATACGTCCGTCGAATGAGTCGAGTGACAGTGCCCCAGCCAGGTTAGCCCAGTTGTAGAGCCTGACCGCCTGATTAAGGCACCAGATTCCGTATGCGCTCATGAACTGGGTGCCATTCAAAAGAGCCAGTCCTTCTTTTGATTGGAGCTGAACAGGGTCAAGACCTTTTTCTGCGAGTAATTCTGCAGCAGGTCTTTTTTTCCCTTCAAACCAGACTTCTCCTTCACCAATCAAGGGTAAGGCGAGGTGAGCCAGCGGAGCAAGATCGCCGGAGGCACCCAGCGAACCTTCCTGATAGACCACCGGAAGGATATCGTGATTAAACAGGTCGATTAGTCTGAGAACGGTTAACAGCTGGACTCCGGAATTTCCGTAGGAGAGCGACTGGATTTTAAGCAGAAGCATCAACCGGATAATTTCTTCTGGCACAGGCTGACCTGTACCGCAGGCATGAGAGCGTACGAGATTAACCTGTAATTGATGAAGTTCATGCTTTGATACCGAAGTGTTATGCAGTGCTCCGAAACCAGTGGTAACTCCATATATTGGCCTGTCGTCCAGTTTGATGCGTCGATCGAGGTACTCCCGGCAATGCACAATCCGCTTTCTTGATTCTTCGGACAATTCGAGCTTGTACCTATTGTCCATGATCTCCCGGATGATTTCCGGTGTCAGTCGTTTTGGACTGATCTGATGAATGTTCATAAGGATAGTAAATAACTCCGGATGTTGGCGGATAGTTCTCCAATTGAAGAGTCTGACTGTAGGCCAGTTATCATATTTCTTACGGTAGCTTTTCCTTCGGTGAGTTCTGATTCACCAATCATCACGACAATTGGGATATGATTTTGATCGGCATATTGGAATTGTTTTTTGAGCTTAGCAACATCGGGATAAACTTCAGCCCGGATGCCGCTATTTCTCAATTCCTCAGCTAACTGATAGGCTATAGGTGATTCTTTATCGCCAAAATTCATAAACAGAACCTGGGTAGAGGTTTGTGTAAAGCCAGGGAATCCTTCGGTGTGTTCCAACACGTCATAGATTCGATCGGCTCCAAAGGAGACTCCCACTCCCGAAACTCCAGGCATACCGAAAATGCCGGTCAGGTCGTCGTAACGACCACCACCACAGATTGATCCGATGATGACATCATCCGATTTTACTTCGATGATAGCTCCGGTGTAATAATTGAGTCCACGGGCTAGCGTCAGGTCAACTTCTACTGTTGACTGGAGTGGGTAGTTTGCCAGCAGGACGAGAACCTGGTTTAACTCATCGAGGCCGGCTTTTCCGTTTTTTGTATGGCTTAGATTTGTCTGTAAAGTATTGATTATCTCTTGGTTGGATCCTTTAACGGTCAGTAGGGGCTGAAGTTCTGTTGCGGCCTTTTCGGTGATTCCCCGTGTGAGCCACTCTTTTTTAACCTCTTCAATGCCGATCTTATCCAGTTTGTCCAGGGCAACAGTCAGATCAGTCAGGCGCTCAGGTTGCCCGATAAGTTCGGCCATACCGGCTAATATTTTCCGGTTGTTGATTTTAATCGTCACCCTGATTCCTAGATCGGCAAAGATCCGGTCGATAATGCGGATAAGCTCCGTTTCGTTTTGCAAGGAATCACTGCCAATCACGTCCACATCACACTGATAAAACTCACGGTAGCGACCCTTCTGCGGTCGGTCGGCGCGCCAGACGGGTTGAATTTGGTACCGTTTAAAAGGGAAGGTGATTTCATCGCGATGCTGAACCACAAACCGTGCAAATGGAACGGTCAGGTCGTATCGTAGGGCTTTTTCAGTGATCTCCGGGGTTATGCGACGGCTCAAATCGGGAGTAATCGCTTCGCTAAGCAAATTGGTCGGAATTTTGCTAACGAAATCACCGGAGTTTAATATCTTGAATATCAGCTTGTCGCCCTCGTCTCCATATTTTCCCAGTAAAGTATCCAGGGTTTCCATGGCAGGGGTTTCGATTGGCTGGTAGCCATATAGTTCAAAGACTTGCTGGATGGTGCTGAAGATGAAATTTCTTCGCATCATCTGGATAGGTCCGAAATCGCGTGTGCCTTTAGGCAATGATGGTTTTTGGCTCATGATTGATCCCAATAGAGAGCAAAAATAGCATAAAATCGGGATACCTGGCCAGGCAGTTAGCGGGAGAAGTGGTGGAGATAATCGGACAGGCGGGTTCCCATCCGGTCTTTTGGGTTTCGTTCGCCGTTGGTGTCGAAAAACATTTTGACATTCGCTGGTCCTGAAAGATGCGCAGCAGCGAGGATACCAGTCCGAGTGATTGGAATGGTATCAAAAAGGGTAAGTCCAATATACTGTTCGAAATAGTTTCTCATGTCAACCTCATTTAGTCGGAGGAGCTCATCCATAGCCTTTTCCTGATCCTTTTCGGGGAAGATATTCGGGTCTTTCATGAACTCTTCGGGATTGACATGATCGTAACCTGTTGCAGCTAAAGCGCTCTTCCCAAACTGATATTTGCCAATATAGCCGAACTGGTTAAACTCTTTCCAATTATTACTGGATTCAAGCCTAGCCAGCTTCTTCTTAAAATCATTGTAATGAGCAAGATAGGCTTCTTTATCCCGTTTCAGAACTTTAGCTCTGATCTCGTCGAGCAGGGCAAAAGAGTCGGGGGTGCCGGGCATATCCGGAGCTGGAAGCCTGACGGGCATGATCAGAAACAGGGTTAATATGTAGAACAATCTGATTTTCACTATTAAATAAATATTCAGTACATCAAACGCTTTAAATCGAGAATTGTTTTGTGATGTACAATTTTGGGGTGCAAAGGTGCTAACATTCTGATGATTACGGAAATTTTGTCGGGATTTTTTGGTAATTGCGGTTTATGGGTTCACCGTACCGGGAAATAGACTGGATTTTTCTCGTTCAGTCGGCGGATAAAAAAGAACAGCAGCTCATTTTGTTTCCTCTTTTTCAGTGACATAAACTCATCGTACAACTCAGGATCTTCGATCAGCATGGCTTGGACGGAGGATCGATCGAAAGACATCACCTTACCTGTTTCAAAGTCGATAATATACTGACGGAGCTCTTTGGATCTGGTTGTTCTGGGGTAGCCTGATCGATAGGAGTAAGGGTTGTAATACCCATAGTTGTAATAATCGTGGTAGTAAGGGTCGTGGTAGGTGTTGACAATGGTAATATCAGCAATAAAATGGCAGACCCGGCCGATAACCGGGATTCGGTTGAATTCGCCATTATATTGAACATAGAGTTTACCATCCTGAGCGTAGCCCCAGATCTGGGAGGTCTGAACCTCCTGCTGTGCTCCAAAGGCATCGAAAAAGCCAATGGTTTTATTCTGGGTCAGGTCTTTATAAAAATTGTGATCGAAGGGATCGTTGTTCGAGACAATCCGGATAGCCGGGATGGGTGCATTGTTTTTTACCTGACTGAAATTCAGGTAGATTCCGTCGTTAAAGCGGAATTCCGGAGTATATTGAACTCGTCTTACAGAATCTTCCTGGGCGGAAGTTTCCACTGTGACAAAGAGAAGTAGCAGGATAGTTAGCCAGCGCATTGTTTCAAATATAGTTTTTTTACTTTTATCAGGTAAACCTGTCATCATGTTAACGTACAAAATTTATGCCGCCGGAAGATTGCTGGAAACCGGAGAACGCCTAACCATTTCCAGGCCGTATGATGGACAGGTATTTGCTGAAGTATCGTTAGGCACTGCTGATATTCTTGAGCAAGCCATTGAATATGCGGTGGCTGTCAGTAAGGAGTTTGGTTCTCTGCCAGGGTTTCGCCGGAGTGCGATGTTGCAGGAGATTGTTAATGGGATGATGTTGGATCGAGAGCTGTTGGCGGATCTAATCTGCCAGGAGGCAGGCAAGCCGATTCGATATGCTATCGCTGAGGTAGATCGTGCGATTCAGACATTCCGGGTGGCTTCGGAGGAGGCCAGGCGAATACCGGGGGAATATCTGTCTCTTGATTGGACTCCCGGTGGAGATGGCAAAGAGGGGTGGCTTCGCTATTTCCCGATAGGAGTGGTGGGAGCTATCTCGCCATTCAATTTCCCACTTAACTTGGCTGCTCACAAAATTGCCCCGGCGCTGGCTGCCGGCTGCCCAATCATTCTTAAACCGGCTTCACAAACTCCTGTGGCCATCCTGCATTTGGCTGAAATTATTAGCCAGGTTGGCTTGCCGGATGGCGCTTTGTCCATCATGCCGATGAAGCGGCAGACGGGCAATCTTCTTGTTACCGACTCTAGAATCAAGCTATTGACATTTACCGGATCCCCTGAGGTGGGATGGAAGATGAAGAATGATGCGGGGCAAAAACGTGTGGTTCTGGAGCTTGGTGGCAATGCCGGAGTTCTGATGGCTGATGCTGACCAAATGGAAATGGCTGTGGCAAAATGCACGACTGGTGCGTTTGCCTATTCAGGTCAGGTTTGCATCCATGTTCAGCGAATTTTTGTGCTGAAGCAGCTTTTCGAGGAGTTCGTTAAACAGTTCTTGGAAAGAACTCAGCGGTTGGTTGCCGGAGATCCCCAGGATCCGGCAACGGACATATCTGTCATGATCGATGAAAATAACGCCGTAAGGGTTGAAAACTGGATCAGAGAGGCCGTTGCTGACGGAGCAAAGATCCTCGCTGGGGGTAAACGGAAGGGGCTGTTTGTCGAGCCTACCGTCATCACCGGAACCAATCCGGAAATGAAAGTATTTTCGCAGGAGGTATTCGGTCCCATTGTGGTGGTCGAACCAGTGACCAGTTTCCAGGAAGGAATCGACCTGATTAACCATTCGCGATTTGGTTTGCAGGCTGGTGTGTTTACGAATAATCTCGAGGAGATGAATTTAGCTTTTGAGGAGCTGGAAGTGGGAGGGGTTGTCATCAATGATGTACCCTCTTTCAGAGTTGATCATATGCCTTATGGAGGAGTCAAGGATTCAGGCTTTGGCCGGGAAGGAGTTCGGTATGCTATGATGGATATGCTGGAACCCCGTTTGTTGATAAAGAATCGATAATCATTTAAACTATAATATCTTACATTATGATGATCAGATTGAAACGAGCACTGTTCACCCTGTTGTGTATTGGCGTGTCGATAGCCTTTGCTATGGGCCAAACCGAAAAGAAACCTATTGATTTTACCCATTATGACTCCTGGAAAACCCTTTCGGGGCAACAGATTTCCAATGATGGGAGCCTGGTATCCTGGATCGTAAGACCCCATGTCGGGGATGGAGATCTTTACCTGGGGGGCTGGGAACAGTCGCAGCCGGTATCCGTTTTTAATCGGGGATCCCAGGCGCAGTTTTCACCCCAGTCGAACTGGCTGGCTTTCAGGGTTTCTCCTCAAGCTGATACCGTCCGACAGGCCAAAATAAAAAAGGTTAAGAAGGAGAAGATGCCTAAGGATTCGCTTGGAATCTTTGTGGTTAGCAGTCAAGAAACAATTTATTACCCACTGCTTAAATCCTTTAAAGTCGCTGACCAATCCTCACGCTGGATTGCTTTCCAGATGGAGGAAAAGAGTGCTGACGTGAAAGGAGCCAAAAGAGATACTACCCAGGGATCCAAAAAGGATGAGGAATCCAAGTCAAAGAAGAAATCAGAATATAACGGGCTTCCCCTGATTGTGCTAGATCCGCTCACCGGTGATTCCTTGAATTTCCCAACTGTGACGGAATATTTCTTTTCAAAAGATGGTAAGTGGTTGTGTATGATAGGAATAGAAGAGGATAGCGTGACACAGTCAACCATCACGGTGTTCGATACTGAAAAGGGTAAGGAGCAGATGGCTTGGATTGAACCAGGTGTTGCCAAGGGATTAGTGTGTGACGAAAAGGGTAGCCAGTTGGCATTTCTGTTTACCACGGATACTACAAAGACTAAAAACTACCGTCTTTATCACTGGCCGGTCAAAGAGAAGGCTCCGTTATTAGTTGCGGATTCCACCACCAAGGGGATGCCGGATGGTTGGAGTGTGAGCGAAAACAGCCGGCTACGGTTCTCTCCCAACGGAGAAAGGCTGTTCTTCGGGACTGCTGTTCGACCGATTATCGAAGAGGAAAAGAAAGACACTCTGCTGGCGGATGATAAGGTGTCGGTTGATATCTGGCACTGGCAGGAGGATGTGTTAATGAGCATGCAGCTGAAGCGGGTCAATCAGGAAAGCCGGAAAAATTATCAGGCTGTTTATCATATCAAGAAGAAGCAGATGGTTCAACTTGAGCATCCGGATAATTTGGCATCGGTTCGGTTGTTTAAGGATGGTGATCTTGATTTAGCTCTTGGAACGGACGATCAATCTTACCGGATAACAAATGCGGTAAGCTTTACCAATTGGAGTGATTATTATCTGGTGGATATTACCACGGGTAGTAAGGAGTTACTATTTCAGAAGGCTGCTTTCAGGCCAGGGGCTTCTCAGGAGGGTAACTATCTATATTGGTGGGAACCAGCTGATTCCTGCTACTATAGCTATAATATTAAAGAGAGAGCTACGGTGAACCTAACGGAAGGGATGAACGGGATCTTTGCTAATGAGACTCATGATTCCCCAACTGAAACACGGAGTTACGGAGTAATGGGATGGGCTCCGAAGGACAAATGGCTTTATCTGTATGATCGCTATGATATTTGGCGTTTTGATCCAGAGGACCAGGAGGAGCCGGTTTGTATTACGGGAGGAAAGGGTAGAGAAAGCGAGCGATCTTATCGCTATGTCACCCTCGATCGTGAAGAGAAAACCATTGATGCTGAAAAGATTAACCTGTTTTCGGTGACAGGTGTCCGAGATAAGAATTCGGGCTTTTGCCGTTTTACTCTCAAAAATCCAGATCTGAATCCGGTGGTTTTGCAGGATGTCCGCTTCAGTAATCCAACCAAGGCCAAGGATTCAGACCGGATAATCTGGACCAGAAGCACGGTTTCGGAGTATCCGAATGTCTGGTGTAGTGATCTAAACTTTAATGGTGCACGTCAATTGTCTGATGCGAATCCCCAGCAGGAGGATTATTTGTGGGCATCGGTTGAATTGCTTGAGTGGATCGATCTTGACGGTGTGAAGTGCCAAGGTCTGCTTTACAAGCCAGAGAATTTTGACCCGAATAAGAAGTATCCGATGATTGTTTATTTCTATGAACGGCATTCGGATGGGATGCACACGCATTATGTGCCTCGTGCTAGCGCCAGTGTTGTCAATCCGCTGGAATATGCATCGAATGGATATTTGATTTTCATGCCCGATATCCGTTTCTTCGTTGGTTTCCCCGGGAAATCTTTCTATAATGCTATCATGAGTGGCTTGATGGATTTGAACACAAGAGGGTTCGTTGATATGGATCGTCTTGGGATTCAGGGGCAGAGCTGGGGTGGATATGGAACCGCTTACATGATTACTCAGACGGATATTTTCAAGGCTGCTTCGCCGGGAGCACCCGTCAGCAATATGACTTCAGCCTATGGTGGAATCCGGACGGAGAGTGGGATGGTTCGACAGTCACAGTATGAGAAGACTCAGAGTCGTATTGGCGGATCGCTATGGGAGAAACCGGAGTTGTACGTCGAGAACAGTCCTCTCTTCTTTGCCGACCGGATCAACACGCCTTGTCTGATCAGACATGATGATGCGGATGGTGCTGTTCCATTCAGCGAAGGAGTTCAGCTTTTTGTTGCCCTTCGTCGTCTTGGCAAGCCTTCGTGGTTGATCAATTATAACAACGCTCCGCACAACCTTTCTCGCCAGGCAGATAAGAAAGATTGGAGTGTCAGAATGATGCAGTTTTTCAATCATTACCTCAAGGATGAGCCAGCTCCTGATTGGATGACCAAGGGTGTTAAGGCCATCGACAAGAAGGATAATGATTTCTATTACAGATCGTTCACAGAAAAAGAATAGTCTGATAGGTAAATAAATCAGTTTGGCGGAGAACTAAACCGACCAAGCGGAACACCGATGTGCGTTTTTCTTTCAATGAGGGCTGATCAGTCGCACTTGCAAAAGCGTTTCGGATCGGTAGAGATCGACTTGAATTTTTTTAAGCCGGCCTATCTTCAAAGTGCTTTTGAATTTCCGCGGTGGCCGGTTATTACGGGTGAGCAGCCCAAACGCTTTAGTTTCCTCACCTGGGGTCTCATTCCACCCTGGGTGAGGAGTGCTGAAGAGGCACGTAAGTTTCGGGCTAACACAGTGAATGCAAGAGCTGAAACTCTGTTTGACAAGCCAGCTTTTCGCAGTGCGGCAGCCAATCGTCATTGTCTGGTTGTGGTAGATGGTTTTTTCGAGTTTCGAGAGCTGGATGGTCGCAAGTTTCCCTATTTTATCCGGATGCGTGAAGGCCAGCCATTCACCATGGCCGGCCTTCATGATACCTGGGTTGATCCGGCGACGGGTGAGGTCATCCCGACTTTCACCATCGTAACTACTCGGGCAAATGGTGTGATGGCCAAGATTCATAATCGAAAAAAGCGGATGCCTGTGATTCTTCCTAAGGAACAGGAAATGGAATGGCTGACGGCAGGATCCGGAGGAGCAGAATTGTTGGCTCCTTGTCCGGATGATTGGTTGCAGGCCTGGCCAGTATCGGGTTTGATAACCTCAAGAACGGCTGAGCGCAATGTGCCGTCAGTTCAGGAACCGTATAGTTATCAAGAGCTAACAAACGAAAAGCCCCTTCAAGGTTCCCTATTCTGATTTTTAAATCTCAATACGGCCCTCTTCGAAGTCTCGGTACTTGGAAGAGAATAGTGCGATCATTTTTCTGATGCTGCTGATGGCCTCAGCGGTATCGTCCGAGATGTCGCGTTTTCTCATTTTCATCAGCAGGGATCCGTAAAGAACAGTCAGACAAACTTCAATGTCCGGGATTTTTTCTTTTAATCCCATCCGGTTACGGAAGTCTCCGATATTATAGATAGCTTCCTGATAGGCATTCTGGTAATCCGAATGAAATGAGCTGTCTATCAGTCTGAAATGAAAGTCGTTCAGGTCGGCAACCAGGCTAACCAAGAATTGTAAATGTCCGGATTTCGTAATTTTTTCGCGAATCATGGAATCTACAATGTCAGCATACCATTCGGAGATTTCCTTTTTGATAGCTGGGTCCACTGCAAATTGTTCCACCAGTTCTTTTTGGATTCTTTCACGGTTGAATTCAAAGGCACGCATGAGGTCCTCAATCTGCCACATATACAGGATGTATTCGGCAATGTTTTCTTCGCGTTTCTTTCTGGAAATGATCATTTTATCAGTTTATGAGGTCAGCTTATCCAGATCTCGTCGCTCTTTTTTCGTTGGTCGGCCGGCTCCCCGGTCGCGAAGAAAGAAGGCGTTTTCGTGGATTTTTTTCACCCGTTCTAACTCTTCAGGTGGGGTAAGGTTGGTGACATTATGTGAGGCTTCGGGTGCTGAAACCCGTTTTTCGATCAGTCCATCAACCCGATAGGTGAGAGTCAGGGGAGGTTTTTTAACGGTAATGATATCGCCCAGTCTGACAGTACGGCTTGGTTTAGCTGGTTCTCCACCAACGAGCACTCTTGACATTCGGCAGTTTTCGGTGGCCAGGTTCCGGGTTTTAAAGATTCTGACCGCCCACAACCATTTATCTATCC
>JAAYIP010000016.1 GCA_012523435.1 Bacteroidales bacterium
CTTCGACAACTTCAACGGTAGTATCAGTTCCTTTAGCTTCTTCAACAGTGATCACCCCCTCTTTCTGAACCTTTCTCATGGCATCGGCAATCAGTTTACCGATTTCATGGTCATTGTTTGCTGAGATGGTTGCCACCTGCTCAATTTTCTCAAAGTCATCTCCAACAGTCTGCGAAAGACCAGCCAAGCTTGAAATCACCTTTGTGACGGCTTTATCGATGCCCCTTTTCAGGTCCATCGGGTTAGCACCGGCGGTAACGTTTTTAAGACCAACGTTCACAATTGACTGGGTCAGTACGGTAGCAGTGGTGGTACCATCACCGGCATCATCAGATGTTTTAGAGGCAACCTCTTTGACCATCTGAGCTCCGATGTTTTCAAATTTGTTCTGCAATTCAATCTCCTTAGCAACTGACACTCCATCCTTAGTGATTTGAGGAGCGCCAAACTTCTTCTCAATCACCACGTTACGCCCTTTCGGACCCAGGGTAACCTTGACAGCATTTGCCAGTTCGTCAACGCCCTTTCTGAGAAGATCACGGGCTTCTATTTCAAATTTAATTTCCTTAGCCATTTTTGTAACTATTTAAATTTTTGACACTTACTTAAATAACAGCCAAAATATCAGACTGCCGCATAATCAGGTATGCCTTTTCGTCCAGTTTGATCTCGGTACCGGCATATTTGCCGTAAAGGACCATATCGCCCACCTTGACTTCCATTTCGACCTCTTTTGTTCCATTTCCTACAGCAAGGATTTTCCCTTTCTGAGGCTTTTCCTGTGCTGAATCAGGGATGATGATTCCCGTTGCCGTTTTAATCTCGGCTTCCTGGGGTTCAACCAGAACCCTGTCTCCCAATGGTTTAACATTAACAGTTGCCATAAAACTAAATTTAATATGAGTTAGTGTTAGATGTATTATTTGATATTCTCAGCCGGATAAACATAAAACATGCCATCCTCAAGAATCGTGATAATATTGACAATTGTTACTGTCAAAAGAGGTTGCCTCTGCCATATCACTGACAGGGTGACAGAAAAAAATGGGCCGCCTAAAAAGGGCGACCCATTTTGCTTTGTTATTCAATAACTTGAAAGTCCTAGTTTTCGCCTCCTTCGGTGCTTTCCGGCGATGTTGGGAACTGAGGAACCTGGCCGGGATCCACAGCATTTTCAATCTGCTGTTCGATTGCTGACCGGGTTACCTGCTCATTTTGGTGAGGGATGCTCAAACTTGCTGCCAGGCAAAGAACCAAAAGAGCAATAGCAAGTGTCCAGGTTGATTTCTCAAGGAAATCATTAGTCTTTCTTACACCCATGACCTGGCTGGAGGATGAGAAATTTGCAGCTAATCCTCCGCCTTTGGAGTTCTGAACCAGAACAATCAAAGCCAGTAACACGCAGACGATTAAAATCAAAACTGACAGAAAAATATACATGACGAATGAATTTCTAAGCGGGTTAAATTACTGATTCTTAACTAATTCTCTTATTTTCCCAATTTGATCTGCAAAGTAAATACTTTTTTCAGGAAATTTCAAACTTAATTTTTGGTAAGTATGGATTGCTTTATCAAAGTAGCGTTGTTGGACATAGATCGCGGCGAGCGTCTCCGTCAGGATCTCCTCGTTCTCCTCAACACTTGGAAGGGAGACATCTCCATCGACCTGAGGTTTATGATCCGGTCGGATAATTTTTGAGCCACCAGACTCAATAAATCGGTCGATTAGGTCTGTTTGTGGCTTCCGCACCGGAGTTGGCGGAAACTCAACAGGCTCCGGTTGGTGATCAAAATCAAACGCTAGCAAGTCATCGCTTTCGCCAACAGCCTGTAGAACAGGAGATTTCTCCAAATCGACCGTTAATGGAGCCAAATTAAGCAGGGAGAACAGAAGCCGCCGGTTTCCGGCATAAGCGGAAGCAGTCCGAAGCTGCTTAGTAAACTGTACGCCGCCAGTGAAGTGGAGGCACTTAAGATAGAGTAACTGGGCTGGCTGACAAAACGGGTACTGGCTGATGATCTCGTTCAGCTCGTCTAATTGTTCTTTACGGATCAACTCCGGGTTTTCGAGATATTGCGCAAATTGTTCAGCCTTCATACCTTACCAGTTAACAACAGCACGATTAAAAATATCTTCGATAATCTTCTCAAGAATAAGCGGGATCAAGTCTCCCTCAACCATATCCAGTCCTTGGTCACTCTCATAATCTTCATAGGCAGTAAAGGTAGATTCGAAATTTTTGGTTGGATCCACCTCATTAATAAACTTGACGAATACTGTTATGGTGAATCGGTTCAATGCCGCGCGCTCATCACCAGTGATAGCCATCGGCCGGGTATCATAACCCCTGATCTCCCCTTCAAAATGAAGATCACCCCCCTCTCCGATCATTTGGAGATTAGTCTGGGAAATAAATTTATCTTTTAATTGCTCCGTAAAATCCTGACTAAGTGAAGGGTTAACTATAGGAGCACGGTTTGGAAAGAATTCAACCGAGACCGTTTTCATTTCTGGAGTCAGAGAAGCTCCCGTAAACGAGTATTGCACTTTACAGGAAGTCAGGCCAAAGAGAACCAAAATCAGTAGGAGTACTGAAGCCTTTAATCCTGATAAACAATAACTTCGGCTCATTAGTCTATTTCGAAAATGCAATTATTCAGTGATCCCAAATTCTTTGATTTTGCGGTACAGCGTTCTTTCACTGATTCCCAATTCCTGAGCTGCCAGCTTTCGTTTGCCTAGATGCTTCTGCAGAGCTTTACGGATCAGCTCGACCTCTTTATCTTGGATTGAGAGCGACTCCTCAATGATCTCCTCGGTATCTTCTATCTGGGCATCATCAATATGTTTCACGTGTGTCTGAGGGGATGGTGACATACTCGGTTCAGGCCGGGATTGTCTCTCCTCAAATAATCTTGAATACAGTGATGGTTCTTCCTTTTCGATTACGGGATGTAAGTCGCCTTGGCTCATCAGCTCGTTAACCAGCTTTTTCAAGTCGTTCACATCGCGTTTCATGTCAAACAGGATTTGATAAAGGATCTCCCTCTCATTCCGGAAGGATGGTTCTTCGTTTCCTTTTGGGTAGAGAACCGGCAGGCTTGTCCGGTTTCCATCAGGCAGATACTGTTGGAGACGTGCAGCTGTCACCAGACGATTCTGTTCAATGATGGACATCTGCTCCGAGATATTTTTCAGTTGTCTGATATTGCCTGGCCAAGGGTAGTTTTCCAATAGAGCCTGAGCCTCCTCATCCAAGCGAATTACCGGCATCAGATACTTTTCGGCGAAATCAAGTGCAAACTTCCTAAATAGCAAGTGTATATCCTCCTTCCGGTTTCGTAACGGAACGACATAAATCGGCACCGTATTAAGTCGGTAATACAGATCTTCGCGGAATCGGCCCTCAGCGACAGCCTTGTCGATGTTCACATTCGTTGCCGCTACCAAGCGCGTGTTGGTTTTCTGCGCTTTGGAGGATCCTACACGAATGAATTCGCCAGTCTCCAGAACCCTTAGGAGCCTGACTTGTGTTGAAAGCGGCAACTCTCCAATCTCATCAAGAAAGATGGTTCCTCCGTTGGCCTCCTCAAAGTACCCTTTCCGGGCTTCATGGGCTCCGGTAAAAGCGCCCTTTTCATGGCCAAACAGCTCGGAATCGATGGTTCCCTCCGGAATAGCGCCACAGTTAACGGCAATAAAAGGACCATGTTTTCTCGAACTGTACTGGTGAATAATCTGAGGAAAGTGCTCTTTCCCGGTTCCACTCTCCCCAGTAATCAGTACCGATAGATCAGTGGGAGCCACCTGAACAGCTACCTCTATCGCCCGGTGCAGATAGGGCGAGTTACCAATAATCTCAAATCGCTGCTTGATCTTCTGTATGTCCATGCCAAATAATCAGGTAATGAGCACAATGTTGCTATCAAGACAATTCTCATTCAAAACCAGTAAATTTACAACTTTCCGCGTAATTTTGACCCATCCTGAGAATTCGCTATGATCACAAATATCCAGCAAAGCAGGTCTCTTCCAGTTCTGGCTGTTATCCCAGCCCGATGGGGTTCATCCAGGTACCCGGGGAAACCCTTGGCCAAGATTAAGGGCATCCCAATGGTGATCATGGTATATCAACGGGTAATCAAACATATTTCTGATGTGGTGATTGCCACTGATGATGAACGTATTGCCGAAGCCGCCCATCACTATGGTGCAGCTGTAATCATGACCGATGCTCATCACGTAACAGGCACCAGCCGTTGTGCAGAAGCGGCTCGTCTATTTGCTACCGGAAGAGAAACCCGGTTCGATTCAGTCATTAATATCCAGGGAGATGAACCTCTCATCGACCAGAAGGACTTGGAAACCCTGATCTCATTGATCAACCAATCCGATGTTGAGATCGCTACAATGGTCAAACCAGAATCCAATCCGGAGGTGGTGAATAATAGCAATCGGGTTAAGGTGGTGATGGACAATAACAACAATGCACTCTATTTCAGCCGATTACCCATTCCTTTTGTCAGGAAGCCTCTGCCGGAGAATTTCCAACCCATCTTTTATACTCACCGGGGGATTTACGCTTTTAAGGCGGATATTCTTAACAAGATTACCACACTGCCAGAAAGCCCGGCTGCCCGAGCCGAGTCATTGGAACAGCTAACCTGGATGGAGCATGGGTACCGGATTCGGTGCGGGATGAGTGATTCGGATGGTTTTGGGATAGACACCCCCAACGACTTAGAGGAGTTAATCCACTCAGGATTGCTCGGGTAACACCCCCGAGTTGAAGTGGTGCTCCTCTGCAGAGAAATCAAGAAACGGATAGCGATTGGAAAGTTCCCGAACTTTTTTCAGGTATTGGTCAAGAAAGAGCTGATGAGCAGGTGTCATAAAACCTTTTGATCGGTGCCCCATAGCTCGGCGGATCGTATCAATCTCCTGCATGATGACTCTTGATTTCCGGTCGATCGCGGCTTTTACAAACAGGTTCCACACGTACTCAACCCCTGCTGAGCCGGGATGAATCATATCATCCTCATAAAACCGATAATCCCGCAAATCATCCATAAAGATCTCATAAGAAGGGAAATAGATAATTCTAGAATTGTGTTCAACGAGGTTTCGAGCAGCAAGAATCAGTGTAGATTTACTTACCTGGTTATCAAAATTACCAAGACTCAGATACCGGACTGGACTGATATTCAACAGGATAGTCGTGGTTGGCTGGCGAACACAAAGCTTATCCAGTGCATCTCCAAGCTTCTGTGTAATCTCTTCGACACTTAGCATTCTGGAGGTGAATTGCGTGGCAGGAATCTGGTGGCAATTAGAGAAAAGTTGATCGGTTTCGCGGTGAAAATATGCTCTGGCGGATCCCAGAGTCAGGATCAGAAAATTTGCTGAACGGAGAAACCGAGCAGAATCCATCAGCCGGGCATTGATGCGATTCAAGCAAACAGTTTTATCGGGATGGCTGAATTTTCCGTGATGATCAGGAGAGTGCCAGAGATCGAGGTGATGGATTAGGTCGGACTCAGAATAAGCGGCAGGATCCAGCAGGGCATTGATTTGGCTGGCAATGGAAAGCGGATTATAGACGATGCCAAAGGGATTAAGGTCAGTAGTTAATTTATAGTTAGCCAAGCGATCACCGATATGCTCGGTAAAGCAGGAACCAATCAGCATCATTTGATCCTGATAGCTGATCTTGGGTTTCAAGGGTTCCGGAGTAATCTCGGTACGGAAGAGATCATGTTGTTGCTTATCATCCATTTTGTTGATCCTCCTCAGTTTTAAAGATATGTTTCAGATTTCGCTTCAGGCGATTCAATCCGGTTCTTTTCAGCGGGGTACCTGTAAAGATCTCATCAAACCGCTCTGGTGTCATTGACAGAAATTCACTGGCTGACAAGTTTGTCCGATTGGCATTTGGCATAAACTCCGGGATGGTAGAAATCGGAGGGTGACTATTCCACGGGCACACTTCCTGGCAGATGTCACAGCCAAAGATCCAATCGTTCCATGGTCTGGTTTCGGTATCAAAATCTGATTTATGCTCGATAGTCAGGTAAGAAATACAGCGGGTTGCTCTAAGTGGTCCATTTTTCTGTAAGGCTCCTGTTGGGCAGGCATCCACGCATCGTGTGCAGGTTCCGCAGCGATTTGGCATGGGGGGCAGATCACTTTCCAGTTCAATATCGACAATTAGTTCGGCCAGGAATACCCAGGATCCAAAGCGGGGGGTGATTAGGCAACCGTTTCTGCCGATCCAGCCAAGACAGGCCCTTTCAGCCCAGGCTTTCTCCAAGATCGGAGCGGAATCCGTAAAGAATCTACCCTTTACTGGGCCAAAAGCATCTTGGATGTAGTGGAGTAATTCCAGCCCTCTTTTTCGCAGAACTTCATAATAATCATCGCGTGGGGCATAGCGGCTGATCCGCCGAGTGCCGGGATCGTGTTGGGGCTGGTTCTGATAGTAAGGGGCTGTCAGCGAAATGATTGTTTTAGCTTCTTCCAAGAGCATTCGCGGATCTGTCCTAATATCTTGATTACGATGCATATAAGTCATCTCTCCAGCCTCTCCGCTTCTAAGCCAGGCAGTGAGATTAGTGGCTTGTTGGGGAAGAGTTTCGGCCGGGGAAAATCCGCAGGATGAAAAGCCCAGTTCGAGTGCTTTTTGTCGGATCCGAGCGGTTATAGAGTCTTGTGCAGGCAATTACAATAAACCAAGCTCCAGCTTGGCCTCGTCAGTCATCATGTCGCGGTTCCAGGGGGGATCAAAAGTCAGTTTGACATCTACTTTAGAAACACCAGTCACCATCCCAACATTCTCGTACACGTCGCGGATCAGGTCGTCAGCCATCGGGCAAGCAGGGGAAGTTAATGTCATGAGGATTTTCACCAGTCCATCTTTTTCAACATTAACCTCATAAACCAAGCCCAGATCATAGATATTAACCGGAATTTCAGGGTCATATACATTTCTGAGGGCTCTGACAATCTGGATTTCTATCTGTGCCATTGTTACTTGTTTTTTAGGTTCCAGGCCATTGCAAAGTATTTGATCTGCTTGATCATAGAGGCCAGTCCATTTGAGCGTGTTGGAGAGAGATGTTCTTTCAGGCCGATTTTTTCGATAAAGCTCAGATCGGCGTTGATGATCTCCTCCGGTGTATGCCCGGTAAAAACCCGGATCATTAGTGCTGCCAATCCTTTTGTGATGATGGCATCAGAATCGGCCGTATAGAATATTTTCCCATCCTTCAGATCGGCATTGATCCATACGCGTGACTGGCAGCCGCGGATGCGGTATTTGTCGTTTCGCAGTGCCGGGTCGCTCAGTGGAAGCTCTTTCCCCATTTCGATCAGATAGTTATACTTGTCCATCCACTCTTCCAAGGCAGAGAAATCCTCAACGATCTCTTTTGTTATTTCACTGATAGTCATTTGGTTAAGGATTAAGACAACATTGTATTAACCACGTCAAGGGCTTCAACCAATCGATCGATCTCTTCGGTGGTATTATAAAAGCAGAGGGAAGCTCTCACGGTAC
>JAAYIP010000159.1 GCA_012523435.1 Bacteroidales bacterium
CAATCGCTAGTTCTGGTGAACCCGTTGCCGAATTCCCAAAACCAACGCCCGAGCCAGCTATCACAAATGTCAACATAAATGCCAACATCGGTAACAGCCTCCAGAAACGTAGGTGTTTACTCATAAAGTGTTAGTTAAGTTAAGAAAAGTAAAGTTTAATTAATAGTTTCCATACAATCAATCGAAGACACACCCTATCCTAAAGCGGACAAATCGTATCCCTTCTATTAATTTGCTAAAGTAGGGAGTATTTGAGTCTTTACAAAAAAAACTCTGTTAAAATTTTGCCACCAGTGGCATTCTTCTGCCCGTTCCAAAAGCCTTTGAGGAGACCCGCAGGATTGGAGGAGCCTGGAATCTTTTGTATTCACTTTTATTGAGTAGAGAGGCTGTCTTTTTAACCTGGGTCTCCTCGTATCCATCCATAACAATCTCATTAACTGACATTTTCATTTCTATTAGCCGATACAAGATCGCGTCAAGTAAGGGATAGTCAGGCAGTGAATCACTATCCAGCTGACCCGGTCGTAATTCAGCAGATGGGGGTTTCTGAATAATATGAAGCGGAATTATTTCTTGATTTCTATTTATAAACGCTGCAAGACGATAGATATCAGTCTTATAAACATCACCTAATACCGCCAATCCACCATTTAGGTCCCCATAAAGAGTGGAGTACCCAACAGCCATTTCGCTTTTATTGGAAGTATTGAGCAGAATTCGGTTCTGCTTATTGGCCAAAGCCATAAGCAGAACACCGCGGGTACGGGCTTGGATATTCTCTTCGGTCACATCCTCTGCCAATCCCTGAAATAGAGGAATTAATTGCATCGAGAAGGCGGTAATCACAGGATCGATGGGGATTGTTTCCCAGCTGATATTTAATGCTTTACACAGTTGTATGGAGTCGGTTACCGAATGATCAGATGAGTATTTGGAGGGCATCAAGACCGGTAACACGTTCTCCGGCCCCAGAGCTTTGACCGCTAAAACTAGGGTCAACGCTGAATCCATTCCTCCGGAGAGTCCTAAAACAGCCCGTTGAAACCCCAACTTCCGGAAGTAGTCCTTAATCCCGAAAATGAGACCTTTATAAATCATCTCAATTCGATATTCGTCGCTGAGAATTTGCTGTTCTACTTGTGCCCGGCCACTTTTGGGATGTAATAAATCCTCAAGAAGGAATGTCATCGAATCTTCAGCAAAAGAAGAGAGATGCCCAACGACCTGCCCATACGAATCGAGTGCCATGGATGAACCATCAAAAATCAGTTCAGTATGAGCCCCGACTTGATTACTATATAATATAGGTATGCCATACTTCAGGACATTTTTCCGGAGTACCTGTTCTCTGATCATCAATCGGTTGGCGGCAAATGGACTGGCCGAGATATTAATCATAAGATCTGGATTCTTCTTAACGAGCTGATCCATAGGGGATAAGGGATAAAGCTGAGGTCGATCAAAGGTATTTTCAACGGGCTGATCGTCCCAGATATCCTCGCAAATCGTTAACGCAATCCTAACACCTTTAAATTCAACCGGTTCAAATTCACTATTGGGTTCAAAATACCGGTATTCATCAAACACATCGTAAGTTGGAAGCAGTGTTTTATACCGTATTTCCTGGATCTTCCCCGCGTACAGCAAATAGGCAGCATTGTATAGGCGTTTCCCTTTATCATTCGGGTTGTATGCCGGTGCCCCAACAATAACGCCCACTTCAGAGGTTTTCTTCGCAAGCCGTTGAACAGCATCCTGACACTCAGCAATAAAGCTCTGTTGCTCCAGCATATCCAAAGGAGGATAACCGCAAATCGAGAGTTCGGAAAAAATGATCAGATCAACTCCATGGGCAGCAGCCTGTTTAACCGCAAGGCTCATCTTTGCCAGGTTACCCTCAAAATCGGCAATCTTGTAGTTGAGTTGTGCAATGCGGAGGTTCATGGGGAAAGGGGTGTCAGGGGTCAGGTGTGAGGTGTGAGGTGTGGGGTGTGAGGTGTGGGTTAAAGGAAAGTAAGGGCAAGGGAGATGCCGGCCTGATTCAAGCGGATATTATCGGCAGGTTGTTTGGCGTGCTCTTTAGTAAAATCAAGGAAGGTATTCTTGTAAAAAAGAGACACCTGAAAGCCCAACAGACGGGTAAATGAATATCGTAGCCCGACTGCTGCATGATAGGCAAGATTAAATACGGGAATTCCTTCGGTGAACGGTTCGTTTTTTAAATCTTCATAATCTACGTCGATGGTAGATTTCAGCCTTATCAGCGGATCGAGACCAGCTTCGACAAAATATCTCGTATATCCGATCCGGTTAGTTTGCAATTTCATTGCCAAAGGAATATCCAGCATGGATGTTCGGTAAGTAACCTGAGAACCACGTGGAAGGGAATCCAATCTGTCATCCAGATCGACAAATAGCCCGTCAGCATAGATGACATTACCGCCAGCCTGAACAAATCCAGCTCCCCATGAAAAGGAGAAATGCTGGTGAAAATTGTAATCCATCCTAAGCCCGGCTGATAATCCTAAGCGGGTACGCCCTCCGGCAGGAATAATTTCATCAGGGTTTAGCCAATTCCCATGCAATCCAGCATGGATCAGAAGATTGACTGGTCTTTGATAAATCTGTCCTAATCCTGTCATCGGAATCAGAATCATCATCAGGGCGATAAGAAGATTCTTGTTTTTCATAGTCAGTAGAAGAAATTTGTACATTTAACGTTTACTTCAACAAATTGTTTATCCGTCAAATGATCATCCATCTGATGACCTATCAATCTACAAAAGTACGGTTATTTCTGATAATGTTGCTGATGGTCGGGATCGGCTGCCACCGTGAGCGAGGCGATGCGACAACGCTGGAGGCAATTCGTTTTGAAAAGATTTTGTTTGAAGCGGAACCACAGGAGGTTATCGACACCTTCCACTCACATCTACTTGATATTCAGCCTTTTTTCGATGTATTCAATGAAGAGATTATCTTAATTGGTCCCGATACCCTGCCCGAGTACCCGGCATCGCTTGAGTCATTTACCAATGACCCCATCTTGATGGCTGTTTATGATGCTATTAATCAAAGATGGCCCATTTTCTCAAAACAAATCGGGATATTAAACAAAGGGCTTCAACAGATGGGGCGTTTGACAGGCTTGGGGGTGCCTACCCTGGTGACTTACCTGTCAGGTTTCAATGAATCGTTCATCACCCTACCTGGTTTGTTAGGCGTGGGGTTAGACAAATATCTAGGAAGCGATTGCTCTTGGTACAAAGAATTACGAATTCCGGAATACATCAGAAGCCGGATGAATCCGGAGAATTTAGCATCCGATGCCATGAAAGCCTGGCTGATGAGTGAGTTAGAGCCTCCGGCATTAGGTTCATCGTTTCTGGATCATCTTTTATACCATGGAAAAATTCAATATTTACTACAGGAAAGTTTACCTCGCATTCCGAAGCACATCCATTTTCACTTTACCGAAGAGCAATTAAAATGGTGTGAGGAGCATGAACAGGAGATGTGGAGATATCTCGCGGAGAACCGGATTCTGTTTTCGACCGAAAGGATGATGATCCGAAAATTTCATGAGGATGCACCTTTCACTTCAGACTTTGGCCATGATTCCCCCGGGAAAACCGGGTGCTGGATCGGTTATCAGGTCATTCATAGCTATTTAAAAGCCACCCGGCAGGGTCCAGAAGTGCTTTTTGAGGAAATCAACAGTCAGGAGATCCTTTCAAAATCCCGATATCGGCCCTAAACTTTATTTTGCGAACTTTGTTTATCTATAAGAATTAAAACATAAAGCCATGATCAACAAAAAAATTGAAAAAATCATCAACGAGCAGATCAATGCCGAACTTTGGTCGGCCTACCTTTATCTTTCCATGTCAGCTTGGCTTGAAGGCCAGAACCTTCCGGGATTTGCCAATTGGATGAGGATCCAGTGGCAGGAAGAAACCGCCCATGCCATGAAATTTTTCGACTACCTGAATGAGCGCGGAGGAACGGTCAAGCTTACCCCAATTGCCAAAGTACCAACCGAATGGAAGGACGTTGTAGAAGTATTTGAGGAAACTCTCAAGCACGAAAGAATTGTAACCGACCTGATCCACAAAATTGCCGATTTGGCCATGGAAGAGAAAGACCATGCCACTTATCAGATGAATCAATGGTTTGTCGAAGAGCAGGTTGAAGAAGAAGCCTCTGCCGAAGCCATTCTGGAGCAGGTGAAGATGGTTGCTGGCCATGGACATGGCACCTTGATGATCGACCGGACTCTAGCTGAAAGGACTTTTACAGATCCAACAAAAGAATAAAATGGGGAGAAAATACAAGTGTCGTTCCTGCGGGTATGTGTATGACCCCGAAATTGGGGATCCTCTATCCGGAGTGGAACCGGGGACTTCCTTTGAGGAGTTGCCTGATGATTGGATCTGTCCGCTCTGTGGGGTAAAGAAAAGTGAATTTTTTGAAATTAGTGATTAGATTATGAATCCGATTCAAATTAAAGAGGGGATCTACTGGGTTGGAGGTATTGACTGGAACCTCCGGAACTTTCATGGCTATCTGACTCAAAGAGGCTCATCATATAATGCCTATTTAATTATTGATGAGAAAATTACACTCATTGATGCGGTTAAGGCCCATCTGGCTCCCGAGATGATCAAGCGAATATCTGCCATCATAGATCCTTCCAAAATAGATAACATTGTGGTTAACCATGTGGAGATGGACCACTCGGGAGCCTTGCCGGAACTGATGAAGCTGACACCGAACGCCACCATTTACACCTCCCCTAAAGGAGAAATCGGATTGCGCGAGCATTATCATGCCGACTGGAGCTTCCGGCCGGTTGAATCAGGCACAATGCTCAATATCGGCCGGAGAAATTTACATTTTGTCCTGACACCGATGGTTCATTGGCCTGATAATATGGTTGCGTATCTGCCTGAAGAGAAGATTTTGTTCTCCAACGACGCGTTTGGTCAGCATCTAGCCTCATCGGAGCGGTTTGATGATGAATATCCTTTGGATATTATCATGCTGGAGGCTAGGAAGTATTATGCCAATATTGTTCTTCCGTATTCTAAACAGGTACAAAAAGCTCTAGTTGGTTTACAAGGCCTTGATATTGAGATTATTGCAAACAGCCATGGCATAATCTGGAGAAAACATGTTTCGGATATTCTGGCAGCATACCAGAGTTGGGCCAGCAATGAAACCCGCAAAAAAGCACTGGTGGTATATGACACCATGTGGCATTCTACGGAGCGGATGGCATTGGCGGTTCAAGAAGCTTTTAATAAGCATGGATATGTGACATCTCTCTTGAGTCTTCAAACCAATCACATCTCCGATATCATGACTGAAGTAATTGATTCGGAGTACATCTGTACAGGATCTCCCACGCTGAATGGCAGGATGTTACCAACCATGTCGGCTTTTCTCACCTATTTAACGGGGCTTGCGCCTAAAGATCGGAAAGCCATTGTTTTTGGGTCCTATGGTTGGGGTCCAAAACAGATTGAGGAGATGGCCGGGATGTTGAATAGTTCGGGTTTTGAGGTAGTCACAACGGAAAAGCTGAAATATGTTCCGACAGAGGATCAGTTGGAAGAGTTGACTCAGCGGATCAGTGATTTGATTTCATCGTAACAGACTAACTGTTAGATGAGTCATGAGGCCCATGCCAGTAGTCAGAGCTTCCTCATCCACATCAAACTGAGGATGATGGACAGGGTATTCTGATGATTGACCACCGGTACCGAGCCGATAGAAAACACTGGGGATTATCTGGGCGTAATAGGCAAAATCTTCGGCAGTCATTCGGGCTGGCAGATCTCTAATTTTTTCAGCTCCAAGATATTGAGTAGCAGCTGTATGTACGATCCTAGTTAGGTCTGGGTTATTGTATAGTGCGGGATACCCAGAGACAATCCGGCAGCTGGCTGTGCCACCCATAGCGGTTGTCAGTCCCACGACGGTCTTTTCAAATTCCTGATGGGCAATCTTTCGCCAGGTTTCGTCAACGATCCGGAAAGTTCCTTCGAGGCGAACAATTGGTGGGATCACGTTGGTTGCCCCCGGGGCATCGAATTTACCAAAAGACAAAACTGCCGGAATATCAGCGGGCAATCTACGGGAGATTACCTGCTGAAGGGCAATTACGACATGGCTGGCGATGAGAACCGGATCGATCAACGTGTGAGGCATCGCGCCATGGCCTCCCACTCCTCGAATTTCCAGGTAGATTTCATCTGCGGAAGCCATGTATGCTCCACTTCGGAATCCAACTTCTCCAGCCGGAAGCTCGGGATAGACATGTTGAGCCAGAATATAATCTGGCTTAGGGTTATTCAGAAGGCCTGTCTCTAAAATTTTTTTAGCGCCGCCTGGGAGGACCTCTTCGCCGGGTTGAAAAAGGAGTCGAACTGTTCCGTTAAACTGATGACGCAGGATGTTCAGCATTTTTGCGACTCCCAACAGAGAAGCTGTATGGACATCGTGCCCACAGGCATGCATAACCCCTTGGTTTTTTGATTTATAAGGCTTACCTGTCTCTTCAGAAATGGGAAGAGCATCGATATCAGCCCGAAGAACCACATACTTACCCTTACCCGAGCCGTTAATCACGGCAGTAACACCGGTATCCGCGATCCTGATTGTTGGGATGCCCCAACCATTCAGGACCTCCTCGATCAGTTTAGCTGTTTGGAATTCCTTAAAAGATAGTTCCGGGTTGGCGTGTAAGGCACGTCGTATCAGGATAATCTCGGGAGTAAACTCATTGGCCAGCTTAAGGATTTGGGCTTTCATGATGCAGGTTTAAAAATCTAGACTGAGGGAAAGGTAGAAAATTCTAGGTAAAAGAACATAGTTCTCAATTCCCCAGGCCCAGTCTAATCTGACAAAATAGCCCAGGAGGCGACTTCTGACTCCTGCACCAAACCCGGCAACAAATGGTTCATTTCCTTTGTCGACCACAATAACCATGGGGCCATTCCGAATAACCTCCCGATTGAGATGGTTGCGTTTATCCCAGGGGGATGGCCCACTCCAGGCAGTTCCAATATCGAAGAACCCCACCAGCTGGAAGTTAGTCAGGAAATCGGAATTGAGGGGTTTATTGGCGAAATATCGGAATACTGGCCAGCGGACCTCGGTATTGAAAACAGCAAAGCTATTCCCATTACGAATATTTTGAGAGAAGCCTCTCATGTTTGTTGCAAGTGCCTGATAAACAAATTCTTGGCTTCCATCTATAGGCTGATAGTAATCAAATGTTGGAACATTTCTCGAGATATTATACCAGTTATCGACACCCCCCATATAATAAATCAGTCGGCTTCCACCGAAGGAGGTGCTTGTTGCCAACCGGTTGGCCCAGATGAGGGAACGGTGAAGGGGCAGATAGTGTCTGAAATCGGCACCGAGAATGAAAACATCAGACCAGTCGCCATTCACCTGTTGATAGTACTCTCCGAATACTTTTGAACGGATCCCGTCGTAGAGGTTCAGCCCAATCATTCTGGCGTTATCAAAGATATACTCCAGTTTGACTCCGGCCCAAAGTTTATGCTCTCCCTCCTTGATCATATTGTATTGATCTGTTGACAAATAAGCATATTCGTCGAGCCGAAGATTTAAAGTCCCTTTAAGGGCACTCACCTGGCTAAAGGGGTATTTCAGCAACCCAAAAAGCTCCTGGGTAGTAGCCTTTACATAGGAACTCCAGTCGTTGGTAATAGTTTTATATACCTGACGGTGAAAGATGATCTCCTTATCGAGTCTTTTCTTTAGATTTTCAACACTCAGGAGGTACTCATTACTATCGAAATTGCTACCGAAGCGAACACCTCCGGTCACTTTATAATCCTCGAAAAGATCTTGAGTACCAACCAGAAAGAGCATATTTAACCCAGGATTATAATAAGGCGCTGCTCCAGAAAACGATTGATAGGATGCATTCAGGAAGGTGAAATCCACCTGAGATGCCAGGTAGTTCACGTAGAAAGCTGGTTGGTAAACCCTAATTGGAGGCAGGTCGCTAGATCTGCCGGTAATGGGATCTTTAACTTGTCCCTGGCCAGGGAGGCTTGAGTGGTTGCCCTGAGCCAAACTTTCCAGGCTAAACGTGTAATTATTAATATCAATCTCCCGTTTCTCGCCTGATAATGAGTCTCTACCAAGGTGGGCAAATTGTCTTGTAATAACTTTTCGCTCCTCCCTTTGGATCTCCTGAATCCTGCTGATGCTATCCTGACGGGCCAGGTCTCTGGTTAATTTCAAGCGGAAAGGTGTTGGTCTTGGCTTGTTCAAGCTAGCTGACTCATTTGGCAATTCACCACGATAAAGATTGTAACGGTTGTTATGGAATAGCAGTTCAGTGAAAGTTCCTGTTTCTGATGCAATCGAGTGATCCAGAATATTTCTTGCATAGTTGGTTAGGGGGGCTGTTTTGGAGAAATAGGTATAATGCACTGTCGTATCGATCGCCACTATCGTGCTATCATACTGTGCTTTATATCGATTCCGAATTCCATTATCATCGCCTAGGAAATAGTAGGTCCGATCTTTGGTCTGATAGGGTTGAAGGCGGTCGATATAAGAATCCCCGGCAATTGGGATCAGTTCGTCGGAGCGGGTTTTGTAATCATAGATAAACACATTCTGTCCGGGAGTGACCTCATCGTTTAGTTTCTGTTGTTCGATTGACAGGTTGGTTCTGTTACTGACAAATAGGATTGCGGAAGAGTGATTGATAAATCGGGGAGAAAAGTCATCGGCCCGATCGTTGGTGATTCGCTCACTGGTGTTTGCCACCAGGTTATACACAAAAATATCCGATTGGCCTTTTATGGTACCTGACAGGACGATGTTAAGGCCATCATCAGAGAAGGAGAAATCAAGGATCTTATCGTACAGTTTAATCTCTTGGTGCTCCCATTTTCGGCTTTCCGGGGAGTAGAGGCTGTAACGCATTTTCCCCTTATGTTCCATGGTCATAGCCAGAAGTTGTGATGTTGGGTGCCATGCCAGGACTGGGAAAGTGCGATCCTCGATCTGGCCAAGCCTGGCACCCGATTGGAAGATTCTTTTTGATTTTCCCGAGCGTTCGTCGAAGAGATAGACTTTGATTTTCCCTTCGGTATTTGAAACGTAAGCAATATAGCGTCCATCTGGGGAGATGCGTGCTCTCAGGTATTCAGTTCCCTTTCTGTTTCTCAGCTTGATCTGGCCGTCGGTTGGCATTTCTCCCTGATGAGCAGGATCATCGAAGCGGGATTTAAAGAAATAGAGCCACTCATAACTTAAGGCACTGAGCGAGGTTCCCAGGACATTCATAAACCCAGCTGATGCGCTTCTGTTGATCTTTGAGAAATAGACGATGGTGGGGATCAAGGATTTGCCGAAAGTTTCTGACACGAAGTACCAGATGGAGTGGCCAGCATCGATCGCTTCGCGGCCTTGCAGGTGATTGAATTTCTCGAACTGTCCTGACAGGATACCATCTTTGACACGATTTTCAATCTCCACATCCCAGCCTTTAGAGATAAAGGATACCAGTCCATCGTAGTACCACGTTGGGAGATTTAGCAGAGCTGAGTTAGTGAGGCGATCGCGGGTGGATCCACCATAAAGCATTTCCTGGAGAATAACGTCGGTGATAGCAGCCAGGATCTGTTGATCGATTTTCTTATAATCACCCTCAAAGTAGAGAAAAACTTTATTATCGATCAGATTAGTGACTCCTCCGATGTTCGTCTCCTCTCTTCCGGAAATAAGTCCGACATTACTTTGCCGATAATCATTCAGCCTATTGTAAACCAGGAATATAAGCTTTTTATTCAAAGAGTATTCAAAGAAGTTTTCGAGGCGAGTCAACTCCGATCCGGCAAATCGGCTAACGTACTCTGCCAGCTGTTGGCCGTCGGGATAGAAATAGACATCGAAACGATCATGTCGGTAAAAAGAAGCGAAGAACTCACTTTCGAGGACATCTTCTCTGGGAAACTGGACACGGTTTTTCCCAAAGGACATATTCAGGCCATTATAAAACTGGGCTTGTACTGGCCGGCAAGCCAGCAGCAATGCCCCAAACAGGAGCAGGAGGTATATCTGTATCGTTTTCGCCATCAATTTAGTGGCTGAAATTATTTAATTTTGGGTCGTTTTCAGCATAAACACCAAGATTATGACCAGGGGTATTATCATCTCTCTATTTCTCGTAACAGCGGTTAGCCTTAACAATATTTATGCCCAGTTTGCTGAGCCCTCGATCACTTTCAGCACGACCAGTCATAATTTTGGCACCATCAATGAGATGGATGGCATCAAGGCCTTCGCGTTTGAATTCACGAACAACGGAGGTCAGGCTTTAATAGTAACTGATGTCACCACATCCTGTGGGTGTACGGTTCCCGAGTGGAGCAAGGCGCCTGTTGGACCAGGCGGGAAAGGCTCTTTGGTGGTTAATTTTGATCCGAAGGGTAGTCCCGGGCCATTCCGAAAGTCGATTACCGTTAAGTCCAATGCTCGGGAGGGCACAATGACTCTATATATTGTTGGGCTGGTTAAGCCCAAATCCAGGACTACTGCTGATGATTTCCCGATCAAGATGGGGAAAATCCGACTGGCAACGAATCATGTTTCTATGCAGCAGGTATTTAAAGGAAAGGCAAAGGTTTCGACCCTGGAGATTTACAATGATTCCGATTCAAACCTAACGGTTACCTTCCCCGATCATCCTGAATCGTTATCCTTAAAGGTCATTCCTCCAATTATGGAGCCGGGGAAGAAGGCGGTGATAGAAATCACGATGGACGGGAATCAGGTTGACGACTGGGGTTTTACGCTCTTGCGGGTCTTTCCGAGTTTTAACGGAGTGGTTTTTAAAGAGAATCCGCTAAATATCAGTGCCACGATTGAGGAAGATTTCACTGCCCTGACGACTCAGGAACGGGAGAGGGCACCGAGGGCGGTTCTGAATGAAGAGTCGTTCAACTTTGGTACTATCAAGCCCGGGCAGCAGGTTGTGCACGATTTCATCCTTAAAAACGAAGGAGCTGACCCATTGATAATCAGAAAAATATCAACTACTTGTGGCTGTACGGCCTCAGAACCGGAACAGTACACGATAGCGGGTGATGAGCAAACGGTGATCAAGTGTACATTTGACAGTCGGGGAAGAATGGGAAAACAGTTTCAGACGGTGACACTTATTGTTAATGACCCAGCCAAACCCACACACGTGATCCGGTTAATGGG
>JAAYIP010000160.1 GCA_012523435.1 Bacteroidales bacterium
ATCATGGTGTCTTTTTCTTTTGTCTGATTGACAATTTTTCCAGTTTGGAAATTTACCATAACCTGATCACCCTCTTCAAGATCGAGCTCTTCGATCTTGTCGTAGGTCAGGATTGGGAAGCCAGCGTTGATCGCGTTACGCTCATAGATGGCGCCGAAGCTTTCGGCAATGATACAACTGATCCCTAGTGAGATAAAACAATCTACGGCCTGTTGCCGGGAAGAGCCGCTTCCAAAGTTTTTACAAGCCACAACAACATCTCCGGGTTGGGCTTTTTGGGAGAAATCACGATATCCTTCCAGGTTATCTAAGGCATACTGAGCCATTTCTCGGATATCCGTAATCGCTAGGTATCGGTTATGGAAAATCATATCGGTATCGATATTATCCTCCCGGATGTACCAAACTCTTCCGCTAACCTCAACCGGGAAGGCTCTTTCCTGTTTGGTTTTGGGCGATTGATCAGCTTTTCCCGATCCATTTTCCGGTTCCTCATTTTTAGGTGGATGGCTGAAGATTGCCGGGGAATCCGGGATCTGGTCCGGCGTGGTAACATAACCAGCCACAGCGGATGCTGCAACCACGGCAGGTGATGCCAGATACACCTCTCCTTTCCCCTGTTTACCTGGGAAATTTCGATTTCCGGTACTGATAGTTACTTCGCCAGGGCCGTTCTGCCCCACCTGACCGGCAGCACATCCTGCACATCCGGCGTTGGATACCAGAGCACCGGCAGCGTTAAACACATGGATCAATCTGTCGTTTAGGCACTTCTGCCAGATATCATCGGTAGAAGGAATATTCTTGAGCACCACACCCGGAACCACTTTTCTATTGTATAAAACGGCTGCGGCGGCGGCCAAATCATCATATCTCCCGTTTGTGCAGCTACCGATAAAGGCAGAATCTATTTTCCGACCCTTTATTTCAGACACCGCAATGGTATCATGGGGAGCACCAGGAAGCGATACTCTTGGGACAAACTCCTCCATGGCAATGACAAACTCTTTGTCATACCTTGCATCCTCATCAGCCTGAACCAGCTCGATCTCCCGGCCAGCTTTCTCAGAGGAGTATCCCAGAATGGCCTGATTGGGTGTAAAGAGAAGCGTGATGGCTCCCATTTCAGTTCCCATAGAGGCAATGGTAATTCGCTCATCAAGTGTCAGATTATCAACCTCTTCTCCATATAACTCCACACTATATCCCAAGAGCTCATTAGCGCCAAAGCGATGAAGGAGGTTCAGGACGATATCCTTGGCACTCACACCGTCTGGTCTTTTACCAGTCAGAGTAATTTTTGCCGACGGGGGTACTTTAAACCAAACCTTTCCGTGCGCCCAGGCAGCAGCAATATCCTGATCTCCCATTCCCTGTCCAAAGGCCCCAACAGCTCCTAATATATTGGCATGGGAATCAGTTGTAACAGCAGTAGATCCACTATAGGCTAAGCCTTGATGAATCATGATATGGGTTCCAATTCCTTGATCAATATCATACACCTGGATTCCATGATCTCTTGCAAACTGTCTGCAAATGTGTTGATTAACAGCATACTTTTGATCACTTCCCGTTGGATTACAGTCGAACGTAAAAAAGGTTCGGGAAACATCCTCTATGCCAAGATGGTAATCCCGGATGTTCTTAACCACATTAGCCCCTCCGAAATCGCGTGCAGCCCTAACATCCATGAACACATCCATAATTTCACCTGGCACAACCTCGGAGGCACCAGCATGGTTGGCAATAATCTTCTCAATCAAGGTTAGTCCCATAATAAGTTATTGATTTTCTGGTGATTAGTTAATTTTTAAGAATAAAAAAACAGTCGGGATTTTGTGCAGATCGGGCACATTGTTGTGCCACTGCCAAACAGGTGCTGTTCGGATATACTCCTTATCCGAATTGAGCCCCGCTGATACTGACAGCAGGGTGTCGGGCGACAGGTGGGCTATCAGATCGGTCATAAGCTGCCGATTTCGGTAAGGAGCCTCAATGAATAGTTGAGTCTCTCCCAATTGTTTGGATCGCTGTTCAAGATCTTTTATTCTTCGTATTCGATCCGGTGCTTTAATCGGCAAATAGCCATGGAAAGAAAAGCGCTGACCATTCAGACCGGAAGCCATCAGTGCCAGGAGGATGGAGCTTGGACCGGTCAGAGGCTTAACCTGGATACCCTGTTCATGCGCTAAGCGAACCACTTCGGAGCCCGGATCGGCAACGCCGGGACATCCGGCCTCTGAGAGCACACCTCCGTGAGAACCGGCTTTGATAGGTTGAAGCAAATTCATCACCTGATCTGGCCGGGTATGTTCATTCAAAAAACCAAACTCAATTTCACTCAGAAGTTCTTTCATCCCCAGGCGAACCAAAAAGCGCCTGGCTGCTCTCTCTTCTTCAATGATAAAATATCGCAGCTCTAATATTCGAGAGACTGTTTCCGCCGGAAGACTCATGTTCGGATTACTATCCGACAGCAAATTGGGAATCAGGAAGAGTGTACCTTTCATCCAGTAAATTTAGTAAAAAGCCCCCACTTTGCTATCTTTGCACCTCTTTCATCATGAATATACCCGTGAAAGTCACCTTCCTTGGTACTGGAACCTCGCTCGGAGTTCCAATCATCGGTTGTGACTGTCCGGTTTGCACCTCTACCGACCCCAGAGACAACCGGCTACGAACTTCTGCCCTAATTCAATACGGCCACCTTACCCTTCTAATCGATGCCGGTCCGGATTTCAGGCAACAGATGATTCGCAACCATATAAAAAACATTGATGCCATCCTGCTCACACACGAACATAAAGACCATGTTTCAGGATTGGATGACATTCGTGCGCTTAATTTTTTACATCACAAGGCCATCGATATTTACGCAGAAAAACGGGTCCATGATTCGATCCGGCAAGATTTTGCCTATGTTTTCTCCATCATTCAGTACCCGGGAATACCCCAAATGAAGTTACACCTGATCGATCCTGATCCCTTTGAGATTGATGGACTACCAATAGTTCCAATCAGGGTTCTCCATTATAAACTTCCAATTTTGGGCTTTCGTTTTGGGGATTTCACCTACATCACCGATGCGAATTATATCGACCATGAGCAAATGGAGAAAATCAAAGGAAGCAAAATTCTGGTTATTAATGCTTTAAGATGGGAACCACACCTCTCCCATTATAGTTTTCCAGAAGTTTTCAAGATCATTCAGGAGATAGGTCCCGAAAAAGCCTATTTGACACATCTATCACATCAAGCTGGCATGCATCAGGATTTGCTGAAGAAAATGCCGGATGGTATTGAAGTCGCCTATGACGGGTTGCAGATTGAATGTTAATCGACCCGTATCAACTGAACATCAAACACCAAAGTAGAATAGGGCAAGATGACATCCTTAAAGCCCTCTTTCCCATAAGCCAGATCCGAAGGGATAATTAGTCGCGCTTCTCCGCCCTCACTCATCAGGGCAAACCCCTCATCCCATCCTTTGATCACCTGTCCCTGGCCCAGCACAAAAACCAGTGGGTTTCCCCGGTTAAGGGATGAATCGAACACTTTCCCATCGATAGTTTTTCCGGTATAATGTGCAGAGATCCGGCTTCCGGCGACGGCTTTCTTACCGGTTCCCTTTTTCTTTTCGATAAAATATAATCCCGACTCGGTTGGAGCCACTGTTGTGTTAGTGAGTTCAAGATAATCCTCAAGAAGTTCCATCTCCATATCTCGATCGGAATGATAATAGGCCAGTCGCTCCGTTTCTAAATCATCAATATTCAGGATATTCTTTAGTTTAACATAAACCAACACCGGATCTCCCTGCTGAAATTGGGGGGGGAGATCTCGCTTTCTTGATTTTTCATAGAAATCAAAAGCATCTAGCTTAAAACATACGCTATCATCCACCTGCATAATAGCAAGGCCGGTATGAAAATCACCCTGATACACCGGGTTACTCAGCTGCAGTCGGTAGAATGCCGATTCATCAACCAGATCCCCATTTATTGTGGTCATTTTGAAAGAGATCACCATAATATCTCCCACTTCCGGGGTATCACCCTCTGGGTTCATTTCAAAGAAGCGATACTGTAACCCGGACGGGTGTTCTTTAAAACCATCATTCCCACCCCCGCAACCGGCAAGTGTCATGAGTGCCACCAATACAACCAAATAAGCAGTTCTCATTTTTCGTCCTTTCATTTGAGTCAAAATTAGCAAACTATCCATTGTTTCCGGTAGATGTTACGGAGTCGATACGGATTTCGTACCACAGGATTGCTCTTCCGGGGATTTTATCGCCATCGCCCATCAGCCCATACGCTCGATGGGGAGGCAACAGGATCAGCACGCTATCACCCTCGCTGAATCTTTTCATGACTGAATGCATACCTGATTCTGCACCAGAACCTTCAATAATGAATTGTTTCGGGCCATTCTGCTGAGAATTTCCAATCTCTTCCCCAGTTAGCAATCGCAAGGTATAGGTAAGCGATACCTCATCACCAGCGCGAATACCCCGTTTACCGGTTTTTTTATTTTCCTTATCAGAAGCGAAATCACGTATTTGGTAGAATTCTCCTGTCTGTGTTCTGCTAAGAGTCCAACCTGCTTGAGCCGCCTTTTCATTTATGCGGTTTTCGTCCTCCCTTACCATCATCTGATTAGCCCGAATGAGCTCCTCCCTATCGGGTATGGCCTGATCGGAATCCTGAATGCGTTTACCCCGCCCCTGACAACAGCTTAGCACCAAGGTGAGCAATAGCACTACAACGCCTATCGTATATCGTTGTAAACTACTCATAATCTAGAATTTAATCCTGATGATACGCTGAATAAAACTGGCAAATGGATTCGGTAAAATAACGGATTGCCTCCTCCAACGTACCGAGAAAACGACCTCCCGAAGCGTTCAAATGCCCACCACCAGCGAAATATCGGGCAGCAAATTGATTAGCGGGGAACTGGCCTTTGGATCTTAGGGACAATTTAATCTCATCCTCCTGTTCAGTAAACAGCACAGAAAAGTGGACTTCGTTCATAGACAGGGGATAGTTAACAAATCCTTCGGTGTCTCCTTTTCGGTGATCAAATCGATTCATCTCTTCCCTGCTGAGCGCAATAAAAGCAGTTTTGCATTCCGGTATGATCACCATCTTCTCCAGAAGGCTATAGCCCAGCAGCTTCATTCTTCCTACAGAGTAGCTGTTATACACCTCATCATTAATCCGGTCTTTATCAGCACCGCAAGCCATAAGCCCGGCAACGGTCATAAAAACCTCCGGATAAGATGAGCTAACACGGAAACCTACAGTATCAGTCATGATACCAGCCAATAGGCAAGTGGCAGCATCCGCCGAGATATTTGCACCGTAGCCCATCTGCTGAATCCAGTCATAGACCAATTCAGAAGCCGATCCTTTGGCTTCGTTAACAAGCTTGAAATGACTAAACTCACTTCCTCCCGGATGATGATCGATATGAATTTTCAAACCATCAAATTCATTGATCAAAGCTTCCAATGGTCCGAGGCGATCAGTTGTGTTAAAATCAACATAAAAGATGGCTTCAGCTTCCTGAATCACCTGAGGAATCTTTTTCCCACTTTTCCGATTTAAGACCAGCACCTCTTTGTGCCCAGGGATCCATCGTATAAATCCTGGCGAATCATCGGGCACAGCAACCTGTACTTGATGACCATAAGTCTTCAGTACCAATGCCAGCCCCAAAGCCGAGCCCACCGCATCGCCATCTGGACTCTTATGACTGACAATCAGGATTTTACGGTGAGTCTCGAAATAGCTCTTCAGCTCTTCCCATCCTGCCCCTGTGGTCAGATCAATACTATTCTCCTGATTAATAGAAATCATGACTTCAAAGATAGTATTCGATGTTGGAATTTGTTAAGTTTAGGCGATAATCAGGATCAAAATGAAAGGAAACATCACTTTTACCATCATTAAGCCTGGCGCGGTAGCGCATGAGCACATCGGCGACATATTGCAAAAGATATCCGATGCCGGCTTTTGGATTGCTGCCTTGAAATACATCAAATTAAGTCACAGTCAGGCTAGCTATTTTTATGCCATTCACAAAGGGAAGCCCTTCTATGACGAGCTAGTTGAGTTCATGACATCCGGACCTATTGTCATAGCCATTCTGGAGAAAGAGAATGCTGTTGAAGACTACCGGAAGCTGATTGGAAATACGGATCCGGCTAAAGCTAATCCTGGCACTATTCGGAAGTTATTTGCCGAATCTATTCAGCGAAATGCGGTACATGGATCGGACAGTGATCTCAACGCCAAGAAGGAAGCCAATTTCTTTTTCTCAAAATGTGACCGGTTCGACCGGAACGGGAACTTCTTGGAGATTTCGGATTAGCCTGCTTTACCTGATGATGATCTCATCAAGGATCTGATCACCAACACGTCGGTTCAGCTCCTGAAGAAGCCCCTCACGGATCATGATAAGTTCATTTTTCACCACTGCCGATCGAACTTTGATAAAAAGTTTTCGATCATGAATGGCTAAATCAGTGGTTGATCGGGCAATATTTCTCCCGACAATTTCCTCCCAGTGTGAGATCAACTCTCTCTCTTTAAGCTTTTGATCTATACCACTCTCCTTGAGGATATCTTCAATGATCTCCTTTAACGCCCTCGTCTGTGTTCGTCGAATAACCATCTATATTTCAAATAATTGGCCGTCTGCCACCCGGAAAAGTTTGTGATCGATCGGGATCTCGGATAAAATAGCCTGGAGGTGCTGTTCATTAGTATCTGTCAAAAAGATCTGTCCAAACCGATTATCCGACACAAGTTTAATTATTTGCGTAACTCGCTGTTTATCTAGCTTATCAAAAAGATCATCCAGCAGAAGGAGGGGTCGGGATGAAGCAACCTGAGCCAAGAATTCAAACTGTGCCATTTTCAGTGACACAAGATAGGTCTTTTGTTGTCCCTGGGAACCCTGCTGTTTGATTGGATAGCCCGCCAGTTCCAGAATCAGATCATCCCGGTGAATCCCAATGGTTGTAAATTGCAAGCTGCGATCGCGCTCGCGAGCTTTTCGCATCTGTTCGGCTAAGTCACCACGCAATGCCTGGGATCGGTAAGTCAGGTCGATCTTTTCTTTTCCCTGACTGATAAATTCGTAGTAGTAACGAAAAACCGGTAGCAATTCTGAGATAAACTCTTTCCGACGCGTAAAAATCCGCTCTCCGAGCATAGCCATTTGGTGATCCCACATCTCGAGTGATTCCTCATCAAAGTAACCTCCACGGGCAAACTCCTTCAGAAGTCGGTTTCGTTGAATGAGGGCCTTATTGTACCGCATAAGATCCTCGAGATACTGGTGATCGTACTGACTGATAACACCGTTCATATAGCGCCGTCTCTCCTCACTACCATCCTGTATCAGACTACTATCAGCAGGGGAAACCATGACCAACGGTATCAGCCCGATATGATCTGCCAACCTGGAATACTCTTTATCATTTCGTGTTAACCTCTTTTTCTGGTCACGCTTGAGCCCGCAATGAATCTTCTCTTGCCGATCGTCAAATTCAAAATCTCCGCGGATCATGAAAAAATCTTCCTCATGGCGAATTGAATCAGCATCGGTTCCATTAAGCCAGGATTTTCCAAAAGCAAGGTAGTAAACCGCGTCGAAGAGGTTAGACTTACCTACCCCATTGTTTCCGACAAAACAGTTTAAGCGTGAGGAGAGAGAAACATCTAACTCGCTGTAAGTCTTGAAATTAATGAGGCTTAACTGGCTTAAAAACATCGGCAATAATTTAGGTCAAAAGTAACAAATCGATCGAGAACCTCCAGCGGTGGGAGTTTTTTGCAAGGGATGTTTCGAAAACAGGTAAATTGTTCTAAATTTGCATGCTTTTTATAATCTATATCCATGGTCAGCAAGTCAAAAGGAACACAAGACAAGAACCTTGAAGTTGTCGAGCACGCTCTAACTCGTTCAGAGCGCTTTATTGAGGAGAATCAGAAAACCATCATTGGAGCAATCATTGTCATTGTTCTGATCGTGGGGGTTTTTCTTGGAACTAAGCGATTCATTATCAATCCAAAAGAAAAGGATGCTCAGTCTCAGATGTTTGCCGCTGAGGCCTATTTTGAAAAAGACTCCTTCAATCTTGCCCTGAATGGTGATGGCAACTACCTTGGTTTTCTTGATATTATCGATGAGTACAAGATCACCAAATCTGCAAAGCTGGCCCGTTACTACGCCGGTATTTCCTATTTAAGATTAGGGCAGTATCAGGAGGCCATCGATCAGCTGAAGCAATTCAAGCTAAAAGATGCATTGGTTCTTCCAATTTCACGTGGTGCCATTGGAGATGCTTACATTGAGCTAGGTCAGGAGAAAGAAGCCATTAAATGGTATCTCGAAGCTGGCAGAATCAGCACGAACAGCTTCACCACTCCGATATTTTTAATGAAAGGAGCCGAGCTTTTAGAGCAGTCGGGTGACCTTAATCAGGCTCTTTCCTTGTATGAGGAAATCAAGGAAAAGTATCCTGAATCAGAAGAGGGTCGGAAAATCGACAAGTACATCGCAAGGGTCAAGTCGGCCCAGAAATGATAACTAAGTAACCGGGTTCGGCCCGGTTTTTTTTTGTTATGAGCACACCAGGAAAGAATTTATCCAGCTATGATCCCAGCCTGATCCCTCCCGCTGGGAACTTAAAGATTGCAATAGTAGTATCTGAGTGGAATGATCAGGTTACCGGCCAGCTAGCCCGGGGAGCACAGGAGACTCTGATTAAACATGGGGTTAACCCTTCAAACCTACTGATTATGCAGGTGCCGGGCAGCTTTGAATTACCTCTTGCTGCACGTATGCTGATCGAATCGAATCCGCTGGATGCGGTCATCCTGATCGGTTGCGTAATCCGCGGCGAAACCCCTCATTTCGACTTCATCAGTCAGGCTGTTGCCCACGGGTGTATGCAACTGGGCCTTGATACAGGAATCCCTGTGATTTTTGGTGTTCTCACTACCAACAACCTGGATCAGGCACTTGACCGGGCCGGGGGAAAACACGGGAATAAAGGTACTGAGGCAGCAGTAACGGCCATCAAAATGGCATCCTTTAATCGGAGTTAAGAGGAAGCTTACCTCCGCTGTTTTGCCTGCTGTTCTTTAGCCATCTTTTCCAGTCGCGCCTGAAAACCGGATTTCTTCACCGGTTTTTTCTGGTTCTCCTTAAGCTTGTGCAACAGCTTGTCCTCATTAACCAATCGTTTAGTAACGACCTGCTGAATGTAGGAGAAGACATTGGAAAAGAAATAGTAGAGGCTAAGACCGGAAGCATAGGAGTTAAACCAAACCAGCATCATCACAGGCATGAGGTACATCATAACCTTCATTCCCGGCATCGGCTGAGCAGTGCTGGTCTGATCCATATTAATCTTGGTGGTAACCATCATGGAGATAGCCATCAGCAGGGTAAAGAGGCTGACATGATCGCCGTAAGCCGGAATAGTAAACGGAAGGTTCAGAATGGAATCATAGGCTGATAGATCTGTTGCCCACAGAAAAGACTGCTGACGCAGTTCAATAGAAGAGGGGAAGAAACGAAACAGAGCCAGCCAGATAGGCATCTGCAGAAGGGCTGGCAAACATCCTCCCATCGGATTCACGCCCGCCTTTCGGTAGAGGGCCATGGTGGCTTGTTGTTTCTCCATGGCTTTATCAGCTGAAAACTTTTTCGTCAACTCATCCACCTGAGGCTTCAACACCCTCATTTTTGCTCCCGAGAGATAGGATTTGTAAGATAACGGGAACACGATAAGCTTGAAGATGATGGTCAGGATAATGATTATAATCCCGTAATTAGCTATGTATTTCTCAAAAAAGTTGAAAATATTGATAACGAACCACTTGTTAATCCAGGAAATAAATGGCCAACCCAAATCAACCAGATCTTCCATTTCATGGCCCAATGCTTTCAGCGTTTTGAAATGGTTGGGAACAAAGAAGAAAGTCATGTTAACCCGGTCGCCATCAGGACCTCCAACCGGAATACTCATGACGGAGGTACAGGTTTTCAGATGGTTCGATTCTTCTGGTAGTTTTGTGGTGGAGACCCTGGCGCTGAGGAAACTCTTCTCAGCCAGAAGAACAGTGGAAAAGAACTGCTGCTTAAAAGCAATCCACTCCACCCTGGTTGTCAAGTCGGCCGACCCTCCCCCACCTTTTCGGGGATTGATTTTACCAACCTCATCTTCAAAATATTTATAGTAGATCGTTGAGTACTGGTCCTCCCACTTGTATCCTTTCTCCTGCTGACGAAGGGCGATGGACCAGTTCAGGTCGATCATTGGATTATTCTTTCCAATCAGTTGTTCTACACCGTTGAATTGAATGGTAAAATCTACCTTCAGATCATCGGGTTTAAGCGTATAGATGTAATCGATAAAATTTCCATCAGAGGCATGTAACCTCAACACCAGAGTCTGCTCTCTCGCTTCCGCATTCAGGTTTTGCGTTTCGGAAAGTGGCTGGAAGTACAGATCCTGCGTGGCAATGGATCTATTTTGTTAGAAAAAGTTAAGGTTAAAAACGGTTGTGTCACCGTCAAATAAAAGCAATGGCTTACCGTCATGTGTTTGATACTCTTTCAATTCGACACTATAAGGTCTTCCTCCCTTGGTCGAAAGAGTCATTTTAATTTTCTGGTTTTCCAGGACAAAGAACTGTTCCTCCCCCGTAGCAGCCTCGGCAAACTGTCCGAGTTCGTTCGACTGGCGTTGACGATCCAGTTCTTCCTGTTCTTCCGGGCTGGCTTGGATAATTGAATCCTGAATTAAGCGTGCTGCTTCAGCCTCAATTTGTTTCCGAAGTTCTACCTGTTGAATGGAATCAGCTATTCTTCTGCTTCTTTCAATCTCTTCCTGGGATGGCCTGGTTAAAATGCTGTAGCCAATCAGCAGAGCGCCCATTAGCAACAAGCCAATCAGTGACTTTTTGTCCATTATCAATCAATAAAATAGATTTACCCACATAAGCGGGCAAAAATAGTAATTTATTCCAAGGTCGCCCGGATAAAATCAACAAAAAGCGGATGCGGTCTCATGACGGTACTTCGATACTCAGGATGAAACTGAACCCCTATAAACCATTTATGATCAGGTATTTCCATTATCTCGACCAGTCCCGATTCGGGATTAATTCCAGAAGCTACCATCCCTGCTTTGTTGAATGATTCGAGGTACGTATTATTAAATTCGTAACGGTGGCGGTGCCTCTCCCGTATGGAGTCTGATTGGTAAATTCGATGGGCGACCGATTCCTTCCGGATGTTACAGTTATAGGAGCCAAGCCGCATGGTTCCTCCCTTATCGGTTATCTCTTTTTGATCTTCCATCAGGTCGATAACTGGATCACTTGTTTTTTCGTCCATTTCAGTCGAGTTGGCTCCCATAAGGCCAACTACATTTCGGGCGAACTCAATGACAGCGCATTGCATTCCCAGGCAGATCCCTAAGAATGGGATATTATGTTCCCGTGCATAGCGAACAGCCGTAATTTTCCCTTCAATACCGCGATGGCCGAAACCTGGAGCAACAAGAATTCCCTTTAATCCATCCAGTTTAGCAGAAGCATGACCATTCTTCTCTAGCTGTTCTGAGTGAATCCACTGGATTTCCACTTTACAATAATTAACTGCTCCAGCATGTACAAAAGCCTCTGTGATTGACTTATAAGCATCATGCAAC
>JAAYIP010000161.1 GCA_012523435.1 Bacteroidales bacterium
ACCGGGGCCGATCCTATCTTTGAGAACCGGTCGGCAATGGTCTCCAGACGCTTAACATCCTTCGAAACCTCCTGCACCACCTCAGGACCAGTTTGCTCCATCTTGAGCAACTCTACCCAGGCCATCAGCGAAGAAATCGGAGTTCCCAACTGATGCGCCGTCTCTTTCGACATCCCTACCCAAACCTGATTCTGCTCAGCCTTCCGGGTAGAACTGAACGCAAAGTATGCCAACACAATAAACAGGAAAACCACAGCCAATTGTATCAGCGGATAGAGCTGGATACGGGTAAGAATATACGAATCTTTATAGTAAATAAATTGCTGTGTATCACCCAGTTCAATGGTAATCGGGTCGTGCTGCGACTTCATCTTGACCAGCATCCGGTTGAGCAGGTCTTTACTCTTCCGGTTGAGCGATCGAAGATCGGAACCGTCAATCGGTTGATTCTGTGCATCGTAAAGCTTGATGTTTCGGGCAATCAGCCTTTCTCCCTTTTCATCGACCGTGATAACCGGAATGGTGGTATTATTCTGGATGATGCTGATGAGGAAGCCCATGATCTTATCATCCTGTTCCACACTGCTGTTGGTCATTTGCTCCGTTGCCCCGGCCCAGATCTCCATCTTGAGCTTCTCCTCCTTTTCCAGCTTTCTGACCAATACATTGCTGTACCAGGACGATAACACCCCGATAACGAGTGCCCCGGCAAGAAGGTAGAATTTCCAGCGCTGCTTACGCGTATAAATGTGCAAGACGAAAAGGTTTAGTAAAATCAATCGATTAACGGCCCTGGTTACCCCTATATTGCACTAGAGAAGATTTTTTTTTGATGATAGCGTCAGGGTATCCGGAGACAGATATCCCAGTCAGATCAAGGACATAAACCGGTTGTTCTGGCCGGGATTTGAAGCTGTGACCATAGGTTTTGTCGTAATAGGGCAAAAGCAACTCCACTGCATCCCGAAAACGACCTTCATCAATGGAGGCAATCACCATTTGCGTAGTCAGTCCGCCAAGCCGCCTGCTGATTTTCTCTACCGCCCTGATCAGGGATGTTGGCTCTAACCCGGCATATTCATCCAGTATGACCTGTGTGCGCACCGACTCGGGGACTACAATCTGAATCAGCGGGCTTGATATCATCGCCTGGTAAAATATCTCGGGCATATAGACCCGACCGATTTGCCGGCTCTCATCTTCTAGCCAGATCATTTCTTCGGGTTGAAAGCATTGCAGCTCCTTAAATAGCTCATTTTCAAACTGTTCGTTTGTTGGCTGCGGACCAAGACCAATAGCCCCAAAGACCGACCCTCGATGCACCGCCAACGCCTCCAGGTCGATTACCGGCTCACCTATTTCTTTCAACCCCTTTAGACACAAAGTTTTACCACTACCAGTCATTCCTCCAAGAATGATAAACTTTCTCCGAGTTACCAGGTTTTCCCGGATATGAGAGCGGTAGGCTTTATATCCACCCGTCAGCAGGTTGGTCCGGATTCCCGCCGTTTCGAGGAGCCAAGCCATCGAAGCACTGCGCATACCTCCTCGCCAGCAATAAAGTAAAATCTCTCCTTTTGGAGTCATACGCCGGGCTGTCCTGACCATCTCGGACATTTTTGGCCCCACCAAATCGAAACCTAGCTCCAACGCTGCCATCCGACCCGCCTGCTTGTAGAGGGTCCCTACCCTTGCCCGCTCCTCATTATCAAAAAGCGGCAGGTTAAAGGCCCCGGGAATGTGACCGGCCTCAAATTCGGCCGGCGACCTGACATCCGCCACGGGCATGGTAAGGGAAGCATGAAGGAAAGATTCTGGATCTAGCTGATTCATAATTAATTAACTTATCCTTTTCTGAAATCATTCCAAGCGATCTGATCACTTACTAACACTGATTTTTCCTTCACCAGAGCGAAGCACATGCCCAATCCTGGCCGCTCTTACCACCCCGGCATCTTCCAGAGCGCGAAGAATCTCCTCCGACTCACCTGCTGGAACAGCAACGAGCAATCCTCCGGAGGTCTGCGCATCACAAAGAGCAAGCTTTTCATGTTCACTAAAAGAGCCGTTCCATTCAGTCCAGGGCTCCGCATAGGCCAGATTATTCCGAGTACCTCCCGGAATAGCTCCAGCGACCATCAAGCTAAAAAGTGACTGCATCCAGGGGATTGATAGATAATCCAATTCAACATCCACTGCGCTTCCCTTCGCCAGCTCTCTTAAATGACCTGTCAGGCCAAACCCCGTAACATCCGTACAGGCATGAACGGTGAAATCATGAAACACCCCGGCAGCCTTAGCATTTAATGTTGCCATTTGTTGGTATAACTTATCGCTCTGTTCCTGAGTGAGAAGCCCTCGCTTGAGAGCAGTACTGTATATCCCAGTACCCAGTGGCTTGGTCAGGATTAATGCGTCACCTGGCTGAGCTCCGGAGTTAGTCCAGAATTTCGTTGGATGCACCTTCCCGGTAACCACCATGCCATATTTTGGCTCATTATCTTCAATGGTATGACCTCCCAAAACCGGAATCCCGGCCTCATCGGCCTTATCCTGAGCACCTTTTAAAATATCCCTAAGCACCTGAAGACTAAGTCGTTTCGATGGGAACGCCACAATGTTCAACGCGAAAAGCGGCGTACCACCCATGGCGTAAACATCACTCAACGCATTGGCAGCAGCGATGGCTCCGAAATAATAAGGGTCATCCACCACGGGCGAGAAAAAGTCGAGCGTTTCCACCAGAGCGGTTTCATCATTGATCCGGTACACAGCAGCATCATCGGCTGTTTCCGGGCCAACGAGGATATCGGGATGAGGCAGGACTTTCAGATCGCGAACCACCGTTTCCAGATCTTGGGGCCGCAATTTACAGGCGCAACCCAGTCCGTGGGAATAGTGGGTCAGGCGAACAACTTCCTGCGGCTGATTTACTGGAGCCTCGGTCGATTTTGGCGACAGGGCTTTGGCTGCCTCGATGAGTTGTCGGCCAGCCTCTTCGATCTCCTCTTCGGTATTAAAACGACCGGTCGAAAGCCTGATAGCTCCCATTGCAACCTCTTGGGGCACACCCATGGCAGCGAGGACTGAGGAGGCGTCTTTGGAATCGGCATGGCAGGCGGCACCGGCCGAAGCGGCTACAGTTTCAAGAGCGCCAAGTAAGGTGGTGGCCTCAATACCCGGAAAGCTGACATTAAGAGTGTTAGGCAGTCGCTCGAGCGGATGGCCATGAACGACAACTTCGGGAAGAGCCTCGGTCAGCAGTTGTTGAAGTCGGTCGCGAAGGCGTTTAGGGTGAGCGGCATGATTGTCCAGGTGCTCAGCAGCCAACTCACAAGCCTTACCCAGACCGGCAATGGCGAGGATATTTTCGGTGCCCGGCCGGCGGTTTTGCTCATGGTCGGCTCCGTGTATGATCTTTCCCAGCTGAACTCCCTGGCGGATGTAGAGCGCACCGATTCCCTTGGGCGCGTAGAGTTTATGCCCGGCCACCGACAGGAGGTCAACCTGCAGCTGTCCAACCTCCACCGGGATCTTTCCCACGCTTTGGGCTGCATCCGAGTGCATGATGACACCCCGCTTCCGGGCTATCTTACCGATCTCGGCCACCGGCTGGATCGTGCCAGTTTCATTATTGGCGTGCATCACCGAAATCAGTATTGTTGAAGAGGTGATCGCCCGTTCAACCTGTTCGGGATCGACCATTCCGTATCGATCAACTGGCACATAAGTGACCTGGAAGCCCTCCTTCTCTAAAAACCGGCACACCTCTATCACAGCAGGATGCTCTATCGATGTGGTAATGATATGGTTACCCCGATGGCGCAACGCCCTAGCAACGCCCTGGATCGCCAGGTTGTTGGATTCTGTTCCGCCGCTGGTGAAAATTATCTCATAAGGTTGAGCCCCTATCAAACGAGCTACCTGCTCCCTGGCCTGCTCCACCGCCAGGCGGGTTTCGGTGCCATACCGGTGCATGCTGCTCGGGTTACCAAACAGACCATGAAGAAAAGGCTCCATGGCCTTCGCCACCTCCGGATCTACCGGCGTTGTAGCATTGTAATCAAGATAAATGCTTTTCATTCGTGTTTTTTACTAACAGCCAGACCGGGAAAGTTTCAAGGGATTAACGGTACCTGTCCTCGTCTGACTCCATCATTATCAAGTAGTTACGATATCTCATCTCTCCGATCTCACCCTCTTCAACAGCCTTACGAACGGCGCATCCTGGTTCGTGCGTATGGGTACAGTTATGAAACTGGCATCCGGCGGAGAATCTAAAAAGCTCTGGGAAATAGTGGTATAGTTCTTCTTTGCCAATCTCAATCACGCCAAAACCTCTAATTCCTGGAGTATCAATAATATAAGCTCCATCTGGCATTTCCATCATTTCGGGGAAGGTGGTTGTATGTTTTCCTGATTGGTGAGAATCTGATATTTTCTCAGTTTTAAGATTTCTGGAGGGATCCAGGTAGTTGATAAAGCTCGACTTCCCCACCCCGCTGTTACCACTCAGCAAGGTGATTTTCCCTGGCAACAGTTCACGGATTTGTTTGACACCCTTACCAGTAACCAGCGAAACCGGGTAACAAGGGTATCCTGCCAACGTGTAAGCCTCCACCCATTCGGCCAGAGCTACTAAATCATCCTCTGTATAAAGATCCAACTTATTAAACATCAGAATAACCGGAACGCTGTAAGCCTCCGCGGTCACCAGAAAACGGTCAATAAACATGGAGAGTGTTACGGGGGAAGTGATTGTGATCATCAGGATGGCCTGATCGATATTTGCGGCCAGGATATGCGACTCTTTCGACAGGTTAATAGACTTCCTGATGATATAGTTTCGCCGTTTATGTATCCTGATAATCAAACCCTTACCCGGCTCGAACAGCTCCACACTGACCCGATCGCCAACCGCCACCGGATTGGTAGTGCGGATGCCCAGCATCCGAAAATTACCTTTGAGTCCGCAGGAAAGAGTTTGGCCGTTGTCCATCCTGACCAGATGGACCGATCCGGTTGTCTTATGAACCGTTCCGGTTAATTCACTGGTGGTCATACTAATCCATCAGGAAGTCCAGGTTTTCACCTGGCCTGACTTCAACAGGGTCAGAACCTTTTTTGAAGAGGCGGGCAGGGCGTGGGCCGATGAGTTCGACCGATTTATTCCGAACCCGCAACATGGTTCCTTCGCGGAGGCCAACAATCCAAAGATCCGGATTGACCTCGATAAACTCCAGAATCCGCTGTTCGCGGGTTTCTCCGGCATGTCCTTCCGGGTTGGCATCCAGGTAGTGTGGGTTGATCTGGAAAGGAACGAGGTTAAAACCATGGAATCCGTCTGGATCCATGATCGGCATATCATTAGTGGTGCGGATCGTTGGGCAGGCTAAGTTTGAGCCAGCGCTCCATCCGACATAGGGGGTACCGGTCAGCACCTTTTCCCTGATCACGTCCACCAAATCCAGATCATGAATCATCCGGGTAAGCTGCCAGGTATTACCGCCACCAACAACAATCGCTTCGGCGTCCGCAACAGCTCTTTTTGCTGACTGGGCATGATGTATAGATTCGACATCCAGGCCTATCTCATTAAAACGTTCCCTGACTTTTTGTTCATATTGGTCGAACGAAAAGGTTACTGCCGCATAAGGCAAAAAGAGAGCTTTCTTCTTAATTGACTTTAAGATTTTGGCAATGTCATGCTTGGGATAGTCCAGATAAGGTTCTCCCGGGTTGGTCGAGTTACTGATCAGTAAAAGGTCCATATCGCTTGTTTTTAAAACAATGCCCCGAAGGTACGAAAAAACCCGGAAGCAGACACTTCCGGGCTCTTGAACAGTATGAATCAGGCTTGTTATCCTCCGATATGGATTCCAAAGGTAACTGGATAGATATCAGGACCTTTGTTGTCTTTAAAGAGGGTTTGGGGATAGTATTCAGCGAAAAGACAGACATCACCATAACCAACGCGGGCGGTAAAACCATAGCGCCAGTCACGCAGGTAGAAATCATCCTTGGTTTTAATCTTTTGCTTGTCACCAGCGGCCACATACTTTTGCACCTGCCGTGATCCGATACGCAGGCCGCCGATCACTCCAGCCGACAGTTTCAGTCGTTGGTATTCGCCATACACAGGGATCTGCACTTCCAGCATCAGCGGGAGGTTCAGATGCCAGGTACTCAGGCGATTTTTCATAAATTCGATATCCGAAGGTACACCAACAATGGGTCCGTTCGATGTTTTCACTAGTGACATATCATTGACGAACATATAGCGATTGTATCCCAACCCAAGTCCGGTGACCAGGCCAACGTAGTTACGTACGATACCGAGTGATTTCTCTGCGAAATTAAAGTTGAAGCCCCAGCTGTTAGCCATTTTTACTTCCATAAACTCGGCTCCTGCCGGCAATTCCAGCTGATAATCTGAATTGACGAAGTTGGTCAGGCCAAACTCCAGCCCGCCCCAGTTTCCGTCCATTTTGCGAACATGGCGACGAACCGGTTTACGTTCGGGAATATCACGGGTAACCACCTCAGTATCACCATCAGTGATGATTCGGATCTCTTTATCATCATCAATAATCACGGTGTACTTCTTTTTTCCAATTCTGATTTTTGAGGTATCCGGGTCTTCCTGCCCGTAGGAGAGTGATCCCAATCCGATCAAAGCGGCCAGGGTCATCAAGACTAAACGTTTCATAGTTTCCTTGTTTAATTGTTTACTGGTAGGACGGGATGAATGAGGGAAAAGTTACAGGGCGTGTAGTGGGTATCAATCATTTTGGCGTACTGGAGCTTCTACATCCATCAGTCTGGAGTTAAACGAGACTGCTACCACGCTGCCATCTTTGTTGTATTGGCGATTCAGTTGTGCATCGGAACCCACGATCGAGCTGATCTTGTTGATTCCGGCATCCGCTACTTCCCACATGGAGAAGCGGGTCTGTTTCACCAGGTCGGGGTCTTGGCCCAGCACTTCTTGCCGAAAAAAATTCAGTGCCAGTTGGCCCAGAGTTTGGTACTCATGTGGATTTTCGACCCGCTGGTCAGCTGTTAACGAAGCAAGGTTGATCTGGGAGAGTTCCGGATCCGGGACAGAAAGTTTTGTGAGAAGGATTTTGGCTTCCAGTGGTTGAATCAAACGCAACTCGCGTTCCACTGGAGGAGTTGTGATGACAACCGCGGGCTTTTCCACTGCTTTGGCTAATACTTTCACTGGTATGGGTGAAAGAGATGCCATTGAAATCACGGGCTCAGCAGGCTTAACTTGCTCATTATCTATTGGTTCAACCAAGACCTCCGCCTGATCAGGCGTATCCTCAAGAGTAGCCACCGTGCTGGTATCCATATTTCGCTGAGGCCAAAGAATGAGAGCCAACAACAGAACAGCGGCAGCTGAGGAGATACTCAGCCACCACGTTCCCATCACTCTAACTTTTCTTTTTAGCTGCCCATGATTGGGGTATTGGATAGTATCATCCGGGACCAAGCGGGTTTGTTCGTAGGCAGCAAATTGGCTTTTCAGACGATCATTAGCTGCGAGTTCCTCATCAAACCGCTCATTTTCACCGGGCGGGAGGTCTCCTTCCATCCGGGCAATGCAGCGATAATCAGAGTGAGGAACACCGGGAATATCTGTCGCTGAATACTTCAAAGCATCTTTGTTGTCCATCTGATCCTCCGTGATAGTCAACCGAATGCCGGCAGCAGCCTCCAGCTCGTTACGGAGATCCGGATTTTCATTCAGAAAATCCAGGAGCTGGTCCACCTGCCCGCAATCAAGCTGGCCATCGAGATAATCGATGAACCAAACTTCATAGTTGTTACGAGAAATCGTATCCATTTTACACCAGCGTTTCAATTGAACCCACATATTCTTTGAGGAACACTCTTGCCCGGTAGATATAAACCTTTACCTGGGCTTCAGACAGGCCGGTAACCCCGGCGATCTCTTTATAGGAGTATCCTTCATAATCTCTCAACATCACCACCGACCGCTGATCAGCTGGCAATCGGGCAATACCCTGACTCAGCTTCTCGTGCAGGTCGGTGTATTGCTCTTCATGCGAATGGCTCCCGGTACCAGCCTCTTCCCAGGCCACCATCCTTTTATCAATTCTGGTCTGGTCTATCATTTTATGGTATCCGGTGGTGAACAAATATGACTTTGCCTTTTCGGCCGAAACCTGTTCCACATTCATCCAGAGCTTCTCGAATGAATCCTGAACCAGGTCGCGGGCCTTCTCTTTGTCCCGGATATTCTTCAAAATGAACCGGAACAAATTATCCGCATGTTGATCAACACAACGATTATACTCGCTTACTGTCATTTTGGTTTGTGTCAACCCTAAAACGGGGTAGGGAGGTGGAAAGTTACAAAAAAAAGTGGGCGATAGGCCAATAGAGCTGGGAAGCTAACGGGTAGCCAGGGTAGGAT
>JAAYIP010000162.1 GCA_012523435.1 Bacteroidales bacterium
GTCCCTATCTTCGTTCCATGATTGATCCAGGAACTGTCGAACGAATTCTGCAAGCCGCGGAGATCACGGACGTGGTGGGAGACTACGTTAAGCTGAAGAAACGGGGAGCTAATTACATTGGACTTTGTCCGTTTCATAACGAGAAAACCCCATCTTTCAACGTTTCTCCTGCCCGTGGTATCTATAAGTGTTTTGGATGTGGCAAAGGTGGAAATGCCGTGAACTTCATTATGGAGCATGAGCACCTCTCCTATCCGGAAGCCCTGAAACTGCTGGCAAAGAAGTACCATATCGAGGTGGTTGAAACTCACCAAACCGATGAGGATATCAGGCAGAAGAATGACAGAGAATCGATGATGGTAGTTATAGAGTACGCTACCCGTTATTTCTCCCGAATGCTCCTCGAATCTGAAGAAGGTAGAGATATCGGGATTAGCTACTTCAAAGAAAGGGGATTTAGAAGGGAAATTATCGACCGGTTCCAGCTTGGCTACTCCCCTGGTCAGCGCGATGCCCTGGTTGCTGATGCAAGAAAAAATGGCTACAAAGATGAGCTCCTGATCAAAACTGGCCTCGCAATTGAAGGAAATAACCGTTTGTTCGACCGATTCTTCGGTCGGGTGATCTTCCCAATCCATAGCCTCTCGGGCCGGGTGATCGGTTTCGGCGGACGTATCCTGCGGGGAGATGTACAGGCTGCAAAATACCTCAACTCCCCCGAATCAGAGATCTATCATAAGTCGGCCACCCTTTACGGAATCTATCACGCACGCACGGCTATAGTTAAGTCGGATAAGTGCTTCCTGGTCGAGGGCTATACGGATGTTCTGTCCATGCACCAGTCAGGTATCGAGAACTGTGTTGCAAGCTCGGGAACATCCCTCACGGAAGACCAGATCAGGCTGATCAAACGGTTTACCCTCAATGTGACCATCCTTTACGATGGCGATCCAGCTGGAATTAAGGCATCTCTCCGTGGTATCGATATGCTCCTTGAACAGGGACTCCATGTTAGGGTGGTCCTCCTGCCTGAAGGCGAGGATCCTGACTCATTTGCTCGATCGCATAGTTCCACAGAGTTACTTAACTTGTTGAATACCAGCGAGTCCGACTTCATTACTTTTAAAGCCAGGTTGCTGATGCAGGATGCTGGCTCAGATCCAGTGAAGCGGGCAAACCTCATTCAGGAGGTGGTTCGCTCCGTTTCCATGGTTCCCGACAGGATCGAGCGAACGGTTTACCTTCAGGAGTGTAGTAAGCTCCTCGGGGTGGAAGAACAGGTTCTGTTTTCGGAGGCAGCACGGTTGCGAAGAAGGCTCTGGGAACAGAAACGCTCGGGACGTGATTATCAGAATTCCGAAGCCAGGATGCCTGCTCCCCGGCAACAGGCATCAACCCCTTCAGAAGCTCAACCCTTTGAAACTGAAGAGCGGGAAATTATCCGGCTGATGCTCAATTATCCTCTGATCACGATACTCGAACTACCGGGCGAACATAAGGGAGAAACCCTCCCGATAAACGTTGCAGGGTTTTTCCTGCAAGAAATGGAATCGGATAACCTTATTCCCGAAAACCCACTCTATCAAATAATCTTCCATGAGATCCAGTCACTCTGGGGAAATAGTGGGTTTAATATCCAATCCCATTTTATTAACCATCCTGATCCCAGTATCAGCAAGCTGGCTGTCGATCTTCTAACACCAGGATATCAAATTAGCAAAATACACGAGAAGGCAGGTGCATACGTGCGGTCAGAAGAGCAACTACTCCGCGAAATTGTGCCCGAAACGCTGGCTTCATACAGGAGTAAGAAGGTTAAAAAAATGATCTCCGAAATAGACGAGCAAATCAAAGATCTTCAAGGTGCTGAAGATATTACGCAGATATCGAGCCTGTTAGAAGAACGTCGAAAACTGGATGAATTGAGAAAGGCCTTTTCTAAAGAGCTCCGACGAATCATCATCTAGCCTGCCAGAAATTTAGATTTGAATGTGTTATTGTCATTAATGAGTTCATCTTGAGAAAGTTTTTTGCCATATTGCTGATGATCTGCCTAGTTACCCCCTTCTACAGCGGAGCCCTTTTCCTGCAATGGCAAAAGAAACAGGTCAAGAAAGAGGTCAAGCGACAAATCATCAAAGGCATGGATAAGGAGTATTTGGTCCTCTTAAAGTTTTCGTATCCTGAAACAACGACTCTTCTTCGATGGGAGCATTCGCGAGAGTTTGAGTATCGTGGTGAGATGTATGATGTGGTGGAAACCATTGCTGAAGAAGATTCTGTGGCATATTGGTGTTGGCATGATCAGCGCGAAACCAGACTTAATCGACGCCTGAAAGCGATGATTGAGGATGCTGCCGAAGAGAATCCGCAGACACGCGAGGCTTACCGGTGGCTTGCCAACTATTTCCAGCTCCAATTTCTTCCTTCCTATTCAGGTGAGGTGCTTTTTGCGGATGATGGTATGGAAATTCGATACCCTTATCGATTCATAAGAATTTACGATTATTGCTTTCCCCCTCCCGTGCCACCACCCTGGTTACTCTAAGATTGAAAGGAGGGCTGTCCGGTGGTGCGATCCGGACAGAACAATGAACAATTTGTTTTATTTTCAATTCAATCATTATGAGAAAGATATTTCTTGTCTGGTTGCTATTGGGGTTTGGTATTCTAGTCAAAGCTCAGGTGGTAACCATTAAGGACAGCCAAAATAAGCGACCTATTGAAATGGCGACGCTGGTAAGCCAGCAGCCCAGGGCATTTACTGCGACCAATGCTCTGGGGCAGGCTGATATCTCAGCTTTTAAAGGTTCCAGCCGGATTGAGATCCGTGTGCTGGGCTATAAGCCGGTCGTGCAAACCTATTCCCAGTTGGAAGAGGCCTCGTTTATCCTCATGCTGACACGGACCAATGTTTCCCTCGATATGGTGGTTGTTTCAGCAACCCGTTGGAACCAGACTGCCAGGGATGTTCCGGGCAAAATTACGTCAATCCCGATGATGGATGTAGTGCTTCAAAATCCACAAACGGCTGCCGATTTGCTTGCTTCATCAGGTGAAGTCTTTATCCAGAAGAGCCAGCAAGGAGGAGGAAGCCCCATGATTCGTGGATTTGCCACTAACCGGCTCTTGTACACGGTGGATGGAGTTAGGATGAATACGGCAATTTTCCGGGCAGGAAACCTGCAAAATGTCATCTCGCTTGATCCGTTAACGATGGAGAATACAGAGGTATTTTTCGGGCCAGGATCCGTTATCTATGGTAGTGATGCCATTGGCGGGGTGATGACATTCCAAACCCTGACACCCAAACTCTCGGCTAATGGGAAACCAGTGGTTAACGGAACAGCCTTGTTGCGATATGCATCTGCCAATTCCGAAAAGACTGGGCACCTGGATGTCAATGTGGGATGGAAACGCTGGGCTCTGCTGACGAGTATCAGTAGCAATGATTACGGCAGTTTGAAGATGGGTTCACACGGACCAGAGGATTATCTGAGAACGTTCTATGTTTCCCGAATCGATGGGCAGGATCAGGTAATTACTAATCCTAATCCATTGATACAGAACCCATCCGGGTATTCTCAACACAACTTGATGCAAAAGTTGCGTTTCAGCCCGAATCATCGGTGGGATTTTCAGTATGGATTCCATTATTCGGAGACTTCACCCTATAGTCGTTACGACCGCCTCATTGAGCTTAAGGAAGATGGAGTGCCTCGTTCGGCTGTCTGGAACTATGGTCCCCAGAAGTGGATGATGAACCTGTTTTCCATCACGCATCGAAGCCAAAATCCCTTATTTGACCTGATGGCAGTTCGTTTGGCTCATCAATATTTTGA
>JAAYIP010000163.1 GCA_012523435.1 Bacteroidales bacterium
CAGACCAGTAGGGTGGTTTTTACCTGGCTTAATCGGCTGGAACAGGTTTTGGCAGGCTCTGTTGAAGCCAGGCTGATACCCCTGCCCAAAGAGAATACCTTTGCCGTCGAATTTGAAGTGACCTGGTTTAACGAAGATGGTACTCCAATTAATGAGGCGTCATCCCAACCGCTTCTCTATCTCTCCCAATATGCCCTCGACCTAATCCCTTTGGGAAGGTGGAAATGTACTTCATTTGCCGATGATGCCTCTAGTGAAATTGCCTTCTCTTCTCTGGCTAAAATCTCGATAGAACTCCTTAGCCAACCGGTCGAATCACTCGAAATCCACTGTTCCTTTCAATATGCTTTGAGTGAGGATCATTACCGAAAGGGTGCCCTGGAAAAGATTCAATTACCCGACGGTCGTACTGCAATATTCAGCTTTTCAATCGACCAGAAACCACGAATATCACATGATTCTGAGGCTGTTAGGGAGGAATCCGGTCGGGAACATGCTCCCCAATTCGGTTTAGCTGCCTACAAGATTCTGATGAGCCAGCTGGCCAATTATCAGAACCAGGCAAGAGATCTTCAACGAAGAAAAGATAGTGAAAGGATTGCTGCACGGATTCAGGAACTCCGAGAGGAATCCAATCCGGAGATCCTGCAGGCTGCTTCTGAAGAGGTGCTTGGACTTACCCGCCTCTATCTGGCTGATCTAGATTATCTGATCTCAAGCTTCAATTCAGTCAGGCCAACGAACCTGCTCGATAGCCTCCCGTCTGATAGTACCCGAGCAATCACCAGCCGGTTTAATCACTTATCGGATGAGCTTCTGTCGCTGCGATCCGAATACAATCAGTATGATCTGATGATCAGGTCGTTCCAGCCCGGAGTTGAAGAGCCCGACCGGGCTGGTATAGCTGATAGCCTGCGTCGATCAGCAAAGAATACCTACCTGGCCCTGTTTAAACAGCACCAGGATTCTTTGATACAAATCTCCCGGCAGCTCGATTCTCTTCGTAGTACCATCAAGCCGGCTGTGAAAAAGAGAGCATTCAGAGATCGGGAAATAGCCCGACTGGAAGCACAGAAAGAGAGCTTCGATACCTTAAAAGGTAGTTTTAACCAGCTCAAATTGCAACACCAACAATCCCTGATCGATTATCGAAGTCTGGTTTTTGGCCTCGGATCTATTCAGGAGGTGGAAAAAATTCACACCGATTATTCAACCCATCAGGTTGTGACTGAAAATGCTCTCCTCGAAACAGATAACCTCCTAACTGAATACCAGAAACGGCTGCAGGATCCGGTTAATCCAATTCCTGGGTGGCTGATTTGGACGATTGTCGGACTGATTGTTCTTCTGCTGGTGCCGATCTTTTTTCGACTTTACCGCTCCTCAAGAATTGTCGCTCCCAATGCTGCAATAACTCCCAATATGACTGCTACCAGCACCGGTCATGCCAACGGAAGTCCCTCACTGATTGAGCCGTTACAGAATTACTATGCGGCTGATTTTCTTCAGGTGATTCCTGATGTGGTTATTGCCCGCATGCACATCAGCCCTCCGGCAATCAACGTGCTAAACCAACTAGTGCACGGAGCTTTCCTGGAGAAAAAGCCCGGGAGTTTTGGTGGGTATCTTTTTGGAAACAGCTACCGATTAACCGTGGATGGAAGCTCAAAACATGAACTTGTCATTGAAAAAGTGGTTGCTTCGCAGCATATCAGGCCCGATTCATCTAATACAATGGAGTTCCGCCAGGATTTGGTAGATGAAATGAATGAGCTGATCCGTCAAAATAAAAAATATGTCCTGCTGGGTTGGTTTACTTCCTGCTCAGACCCGGTGCTGGAGATGAATGAGGCCCTACAGAAAATGCACCGAACATTCTTTGATCAGAAATCCCAGATTGCTATCCTCGTAAATACGGGTTCGGAAGAGCTAAATTCCGCCTGCTTCCTACGGCGTAAATCGGGCTATTTTGATCCGATACCCGACCCGGGTGCATTCCTGAAATGGGAAGAGCTGTATCAGTTCTCCCAGAATCCGGTGCTCCAAACTAATGAGAATCAGGACAATAAGCCGCCTCAGGAGTTTATCAATCTGGAACTCAACCAAGGCTGGTGCGATACCCTGGTAACAAGAATTCGGATCGAAAAGAGCGCCCTGAAGGAAATTCATCATGCCTCAGCAACCCTCGCAAGCCCCGCAGAGTTGTACCAAGTGGTAGGATATCTATATGGCATGACTCAGGTTGAAGAGATGGAAGGTCTAGAAGATCAGGGTTTTGTGATTTCTATAGAACGATTTGTTGAGGTGTCTAATGAGACTGCACCACGAGAAATCCCCGGATTAAAACTGCTGGGTTGGTTCGGACAGGGAAAATCAGAAATTTTCTCTTACACCACATCTGCGATAAACTACCACGAACAACACTTCAAAGAGCCTTTTCAGGTTGTATTCCTTCTGAATTCGCATACTTCAGAACTGCGTATCCTGTCGAGAAAACAGTCCCTGGCTATGAATGACAGTTCAATTGATACCGAGGAATTTAACTTCGACAGCCTGCTCAGCCAAGTTCAGTAATTGACATTCACTTGTTTATATCTTAAGGAAAGGATATGCTGCCTTTTCTATATTTTTGCTGTTGTACAAATAAAAAATTCCGGTGTTGGGTAAAGGTCGAGTACTAGCAAAGCGAGGTATGGTGGTTTGTAAACTATCTGTTTTGCTGCTGGCTGTGATGCTTGGAGCTCATCCGGGAATCAGCCAGGAACTCCCCGAATGGAAGATGGATTCGATACGATTGGGCGTGAAAAACCTCCTGAATCACTATCAACTCATCCATAATCAAATAAATGCGACTGCTGACCCGGCCATTGAAAGAGAGTTTATCAACCTTTTTTCGAACCCCAAGGTCTTGATAGTTAATGAGATTGATCAGGATTCTCCGAATCAGGAAATCTCTGCCCAAAATTATGTCTCTCTGTTGCCAACTCTTTTTCCGGAAGGCCTTACCCTGGATTTCAACATGAATCGTATCCTGGTCTCCCGGCCTAAGTATGATTTTAATAACCGCTACCTGGTTAACGTGTGGCTGGAACAATCCCTTATGGGTATCAGTAAAGGGAAAGCTCTGGCAAACCAGCATCGAATAGTGGTGACGATCGGTTTTAACTTTTTGGATGGCAAAATGTCAGGCTGGGAAATCTGGGGAATAGCATTACCACCCAAAAGTCAGACTTATTTAACGGTAAAATTATCTCCTTCTCTTGGAAGCCTTGTCAACCAGTCTGTCGATCAGGATGAGCGTTTTAACCTTGAGCCGGGATTGGGTTATGCGGGTGGAGTTGGTCTGATGTATTTGATTAATAGCCATTTGGGAGGGCAATTGGGTATTCGCTATGCACACTATCAATCCTCCCTGACACTGGATCACCTGGACCCGCATGGTGGTTTTGATCCTCACCTGGAGCAGGTAAACTATCATACCCGCTTCTGGTTTGTTGAAATGCCGATAGGTGCTGCCTATAAGATTACCCTAGCCCGGCGCCTGAATGCTCTCCTGGGAGCAGGCATCTCTCCCGGTGTTCGACTGTTCGAATCGTTCACTTCTTCCGCTGTCAATAGCAATAGTCGGAGTCGTCAAACAGGCGTGATCAGCGATTCACAATGGATTGATGGCCTCACCAGATTCAATCTGGGGTTCTACTCCGAATTATCCATCATGTGGCAGTTGCGCCAAAATACAGCGTTTATGATAGGTGTTGATTTCCACCACGGTCTGACGAGCCTCGGAGAGGTGGAACAGCCTGATTATGTGAATTCCCGGTACCAAGGGCTGTATAACCCGATCTGGAGGTCGCCCGATTCGAATAACCTACTACGGTCTCTGGGTATCACAATAGGTGTTGCAATCCAGATTGAATCAAAAAAGGAATAGATGGGAAGGAATTTACGCATATTAACCCTGCTGTTGCCCCTGAGCCTCCTGCTAACCTTGTCGGGATGCTTCGAAACAGATAATCCGCCCCAACTAGAAGTTAGCGTGATCGATCAGGATAGCTTGCCAGTACCGGATGCCTATGTAACACTGTTTACTTCCCAGCAGGAGTGGCGACAGCTGGAGAACCCTGTACAGGCCTGGAGAAGAACAGGCCTTGAAGGACAGGTCCTCTTCATCGACCTGAAGGAGACAACTTACTGGATCTATTGCCGAAAAGGGGATCAAGACAATAGCTTCGACGAGATTACCACCCAGGGTGATCTGAAACTTAATCAGAGAGCCCATGTTGTAGTCCATCTTCGTTAATTTTGTTGTTATGAGTTTAATGATGAACAGGTTTCGATACTTTGCTACTCTTCTACTGACAGGAATCCTGCTGATTTCCTGCCAGCGCGACGAGATCAAGAATGAAGATCGGGATCTGGATACCATCATGACAGCTATGGATGACCAGGTCCTGATCCTAGATACCAACCAACTGACAGGCCCGCAAAGGAGTTACGGAGCGGTCAGGTTTGCTTTGAAGGGGATGGCACCGTCTCTGCCGAAAGGTACCTGCTTCCTCTATCCTGGATCACCGGGAGTTTACGGCCGCATCGTCTCTACTGCCAACCAGGAAGACTCACTTCAGATTCAATTCGAAACAGTGGGAGTGGAGTATCTCTTTACAGCACTCAACCAAATAACTAAAATTTCCAGCCAGGAGCCTGCCGAGATCACCCTTTTGCCCGGTTCTGCCTGGGATGAAGATACCCTTAAGCTGTTTAAGTACACCCTGTTCTCCGGGATGATTAATGACAATCCATTGATGGTTAGCTTTCAGGATGGGAAGCTCTATGCCGGAGAACAACTGGATCACAGTGTTTTAGTTCACCGCGCCTCCGATATACCACTCCGGCGCTACTTGATGGATTTTTCTTACGAGCAGGAGTTTAACGGAATAGCACGCATCACCTCCTTTGGTTCAGTTGACGGGAAAGATAGCATCAGAATATCATCCAGATTGTTCGGACCCTTTTTTGCCGGACCCATGCCAATCTTTTATCAAGTGGATCATTTCCTGGGATTTGAGGTGCATCTTGCCAAGGATACGGTCGCAATTCTTGATTTCAAGATCTATGAAAAAGGGAGCGTGAAAACTACCTACAACTTCTGGGGAGACTGGAAAATCAACCACCAGATCGAGGAGAATCAGGTTAGCTTTGACACAGTCATTTCGCCCCGCTTATCTAACCATCTGATTCATATCTTCTTTGCCCGGGCGATTACCCCTCTCTTTGCCGGTGAACCATCACACCAGTTTGCGCAGGAGTCAGGAGCAGAGCTTAAAAACTTTATCAACCTTCCGGAATGGCAGCGTGAAAAGCGGATCTATTCTACCGCATCAGCTATCAAAGTAGGAAATGCTTTGAGTGATATCTGGCCAGAAATCCTAGCAGCAGAGGAAGATACACTTTATCGGGATCTTCAAAACGGAATTCACAATAATACTCACCCGGTTGCATCTTTTAGAATCAACCCACCAGGTGGCTCCACCACAACGAATTTTGAGTTTGATGCTTCGGCATCAACAGATTTTGAGACCAGCACCGAAAATCTTCAGGTGAGATGGGATTTTGATGGTGACAACCATTACGATACGGAGTTTACCACCAGCAAAACGATCTACCGGGTCTTCCCTGTTCCAGGCATCTACCAGGTAGTGCTGGAAGTTAGAGATGAAGGTGGCCTGACTTCCCGGTCCACGCAATCTTTGACGGTCGAGCTGACCCATTCGGCCCCTACAGCATTTTTTACGGTGACACCGGAGAGCGGTCGGACTACCAGCTTCTTTACCTTCGATGCCACAGGATCCTGGGATGCTGATGATCCTGCAGAGTTGCTGAAGGTCAGATGGGATTTTGATGGGGATGGTATCTGGGATACTCAATTCAATACCAATAAGTTCGCGGTATGGATCTACCCGGAGGCGGGAGAGTATGTTGCTAAGTTGGAAGTAAAAGATACAGAGGGACTTACTGGGTCAACTTCCAAAATGATTCTTGTATCTCCGGCTAATATCAAGCCAACAGCTTTCTTTACCGTTACTCCTGAATCGGGTACTGTTGAGACTATTTTCCAGTTTGATGCTTCCGGATCATCCGATCCCGAAGATTCCATCGATCAGCTACAAGTGCGATGGGATTGGAATAATGATGGGGTCTGGGATATCGGATATCGTTACGAAAAGACCATCACCAAGGCCTTTGAAGTGGCCGGTGAATATCGTGTTGTTCTCGAAGTCACCGATACGGAGGGTTTTGCTAATACCTACTCACGGGTGATCACGGTGAGCAATCCAAACACGCCACCCACTGCTGATTTTACGATCACCCCACCGGTAGGAACCACGGATACCCAATTCCAGTTTGACGCTTCAATCAGCCGTGATTTGGAAGATAGCTTGGAAGAATTGGAGGTTCGATGGGATTGGGATAATGATGATGTATGGGATACCGACTTTACAACTCTCAAAACGGCTTCCTATAGTTTTACCCAGCCTGGCTCTTATATCATTAAGCTACAAGTAAAAGATTCGGGGGGGCTGACCTCTCAAAAAGCCCGACTGGTCATTGTTGAGTAGGTTCAGGGCGATATTGGCTAGCTGCGCTCTCCAAAATCCCGGAGATTTCCTGACGAAGCCACGGTGGTGATTCAATCACTGCCTTATTCCCGTAACTCAGAATCTGCATTTTTAGATCGTCGGTGGGAATGACAAACAGCCTGATTCTGGCTCCCTCCGGCAATTCTTCGATCACTTCCTGGCTGGAGTGTATCGGGTTGGCGATAATATATCGCGACTGAACCGAGTCGAACCGGATGATGATTTCCTCAGGAACTCCGCTGTAGGTCCCTACGCCAAAGCTGTATCGGAAAAAATGCAAAGGATCGAAGCCCGGATCGGCTGAGAACCCGGAACCGGTGAACCGAATCTCCTCCATCCGGTCGAGCCCCAGAGTACGAATAATCCCGCCCTCTTTTTCCAATCCGACCAGATACCAAATGTTTTTGTGCTCCTTAAGTAGATAGGGGTGATAAAGGTACCGCCGCGGTATTCCGTCCACATGAGGCGTGTATCGAAACTCAATTTCTTTTTGTTGTCGGATCGCATCGATCAGCATTGGAAGAAATTCATGCCCTTTATTAGCTGGTACTGATTCAAATTGGATCACCTCCTCCAATCCTGATTCCGCCAGATGACCGGCAACCAGAATTCATCCTTCGATTTTATTGACTGCGATTTCCAAATCTTGGAAAAGCCTGCTTTGGCGGAAGTGTGTCAGGGTTTTCATAGCTAATCGGATCATTCCGATATCTTCCTGAGTTAACGGTAAATTCAGGCTATAGTCTGGATCCATATAAAAATAACCATTCTCTTGTCTGCTGAAAGCTATGGGCGCATATCCCATAGCCGACTCGTTCTTCATAGCCCATAGGTCTTTGTCGATCGTTGACATTGAGATATGACTTCCGTCACTCGATCCGTAGAGACCTTCTTCACAGGCACTTCGAAGATCTTCCTTGGAGGGATAGGGCTTCGATCGGCTCCGGATGCATTGGTCAATGATCCGATACCGGATCGCTGCGTATTTATTTAGTGCCATTTCTTCCTTTTGTCCTTAAAATCTGCATCTAAAGATAAAAAAAGCGAGAACGTAAATAGGTTACGTTGTGGGGTGGTTTCTTTGAATCAATAAATAACTCTTGACATGAATGAACAACTCAAAAGCACCGAAAAAATGTTCTGGATAACCATCTTCAAAATGGTTGAGGATTATGGTTATAAACCAGAATGGGAGAGCATGGGGCGGAGGATTGATCTGCGAGCACTTGATTCATTGATTACCGGATTTCATGAAGATCCCGATCAGGCTGGCTTTTATGGAATCCGGATACCCATTGTTCAATATGAAGGATTGAACATAAATCTGTTGATTGAGAACCAGAAGGAGCTAGTTTTAGGGGTCCAGACGGAAGAGGTGGAGGGGGCAGTATGTGCCTGCTCCTTTGAGTGGTTGACTGCTCTTCTTGAGGATCTTTCTCAAAGCAGATCATCCTGGAATTTTGAAGCCCCGGGTTGGCTAGCTTGGAAAACAACAAATATTCGACTTAATTTCAGAAGGAGGGGAAATCTTGCATTCCAAGATATGATCCGTAAAAGAGCAAATTCAGAGGCTCTATATCTGATATCCGGTGAAATCTCTGATATTCTTGATGAACTGGCCGGAGTGGCCGAAAAAGAGCGGGAGGAAGCGTATGGAGCCCTTGCTGTTTAGTCTGATTTTATGGTTTGTGATTAGCGGCTTGGCCAAAACCAGAGGCTCGATACCAAGCGGTGAGTGTCAACAAACCGAGGAGGATCGCTTCGACACTGACCCGTTGTTCCCAGAGAGGCAGGGAGATAAGTGCTAATAGGTTTATTATCAGCATAGTTTTGGCAATCCAGATCAAGGTCTTGCGACTACGAGGAATCCAGATCAAAATTAGAGGGATCAGGTTGATCGGATTGAGCCAGAACAGTTCGTAGTTTCCCTTACAAGTCCAGTGTTCGGTGAAAAACCACATGAAAGTGAGTAAAACACCCGTAGCTCCTGTGGCAAAATAGATCACACTATCGAACCACTTGACTGTCCGACTTGCTGTTTTCTTAAGAATAGAGACCCAAATTGAGAGGAGCAGCCATACGGTGAAAATTAACAGGGGCCAGTTTGTGCGAGTTTCGGATAATCGATCGGTTTCTGGAATGTAGAGATTGCGTACCGCCGAAACCAGCGGTCGGCCATCAGCTGTTTTTGCCTGATCAAACGAAACATAGAGCTGATCTGGTAAAAACATGTAATCCGACCGGGTAGCTCGCTGGTCGGCTCCTTTGGCCAGTAATAGAAACATCCCTAAGCGTTCCCCATGGCGATTAGCTACATAAGGTTTTAATAACTGCCTGAATGTCATGGGATTTTCAGGTTCAGCGGGCCACTGGTACCGGTTGTCTGTTGCCTCGGCAATTATGTCCCGTATCCTAGTGGAACAGTTGTCTTTGAAGAAATCGTACCAGTAGTGCCGATTTTGGGGTAAGTAATTGATTTCTAATAGTCTAAATAGTTCATTGCGCTCGCTTTCAGTCAAGTTGAGTTCCTGTTCAATCACCAATCGATCTTCCAGAATATACTCCTGAAAAAAAGCTGCCGAACGAGATACGGTGAGCAGATAGTAGAGCCGGCCTTTGGTAAATTCCCAGTAAAAATTGGGGATGTTGAAGTCAAAGGTTCCATAATTATAAATCCTGTCGATCCCTGCCTCCGGATCGTACACCCATAAAGCACTGTGGCCAAAGAAACTATATATTTCATCGCCGGGTCCGCAGGTGATAAGGCTCACGCGGGCTTCGGGGCTTAGCTCCTGTGCGGATAAACTTAAGGATGAGTATAAAAGAAGGAGAATTGCGAAGGTTTTATAAATCACTTGTTTCATGCGGTATGCTTTTAGACAAAGATCACTATTTTTATCATTCCTTGAATTCTAAATACTAAACACAACCGAATGAAAAAATCGCTTAACCGCCGCTCATTTCTGGCTACTTCGGCAATTGCTGGAGCCGGCCTGTTAGTCGTTCCACGTCATGTTTTAGGTGGGAAAGGCTTTGTTGCTCCCAGTGACAAACTCAATATTGCTGCTATCGGATCGGGTGGCATGGGAGCCGGAAACCTGGCAAGGGTAGAGTCAGAGAATATTGTTGCTTTATGTGATGTGGATGACGTTAAAGCTGCCGCCACTTTCAATAAGTATCCTAATGCCCCGAGATTCAAGGATTTTAGGGTGATGCTGGACAAGATCAAGGGAATTGATGCAGTAATCGTCGCTACGCCGGATCATACCCATGCCGTTGCTGCGATGGCGGCTATTCGAATGGGGAAGCACGTGTATGTGCAAAAGCCCCTTGCTCATTCAGTCTATGAGACCAGAATGTTGACCGAAGCAGTCAGAAAGTATAACGTTGTCAGTCAGATGGGGAACCAAGGTCGATCCGGTGAGGGCACCCGCCGATTGGCGGAGTGGATCTGGGCCGGAGCTATTGGAGATATTCGTGAGGTTCACAGCTGGACCAACCGACCAGTATGGCCGCAAGGAATCGGTAGGCCCGAGGGAACTCCTCCTGTACCGGACACACTCGACTGGAACCTTTGGTTAGGACCGGCAACAGAACGGCCGTATCATCCAGATTATCTTCCATTTAACTGGAGAGCATGGTACGATTTCGGTTGCGGTGCCCTCGGGGATATGGGATGCCATGTACTCGATCCAGTGTTCCATGCTATGAAGCTAAAATACCCCGAATGGGTGCAGGGATCACATTCTTATGAGGTTAGGGAGATGTGGAAACGGGTGGATAACCAGGAAACCTATCCCAGCGCTTCCATGATAACCTACCAGTTCCCGGAGCGGGGAACCATGCCAGCCCTTCGACTCACCTGGTACGACGGAGGCCTGATGCCCGTATGGCCAAAAGAGGTGGATAGCTCAAAGGTCTCAATGGAAGGCGGATCCATGTTCATCGGTGATAAAGGCATCATCGTATGCTCAACCTATGGTGGCGATGTGATGATGTTTCCCGAAGAAAGGTTTCTAGAGTTCAATGATCTTCCAGCCTCCCTGCCACGGATTGCTGGAACACACGAACAAGACTGGATTAACGGCATCAAGAATCATACGAAACCTTGTTCCGATTTTGATTATTCCGGACCGCTGACGGAAATGGTTCTCATGGGCAACCTGGCCATCCGGGTACCCGGAAAACGACTGATGTGGGATGGGGATCAGATGAAAGTGACGAATGATGAAGAGGCTAACCGATTTATTCATAATGATTACCGGTCGGGTTGGGTGCTCTGACCAGTTCGATTTTTGACCGGAATCTCGTCGGGCAAATTATTCAGAAAATATTGTAATTCCCTTGGCTTAAAGGTGCTGAAGATGATTTGATTACCACTCTTCAGACGAACAACCAGTGCGTGCCGGCTTCCAAAATTATAGGTCTGCTTCTTAAGTTGCCTGTTAACCCCTATCCTGGAATTGGCCCTGATTAGGCTGCCCGTTTTTAATTCCAATTCGGATACCTGGCTAAAAGAGATCTTTCGCTTGCGCCCGAGTGGAATGACTTGAAATTCAATGCCTTCATTGGTTAATCTTAGCTCAAGACGAAGAAAGAAAAAGCCGATCACCGAAATCGGACCCAGTAGCAGTAACAGCATCATCCAACGATCCTGAGTGGCCATCGTATCCCATTCGGTGAGATAGGTCATTAAAGCGATAAATCCTAAAAGCAGGGTTACCAATCCGAAGATGGTAATCCTCCAAACTGCTGAAATCGATTGTTTCTCAAAAAAATACGCTGGTGCCATGATTTTGCTAACGTGTTAAATTAACTAAGCCATAAAGATAAGACTAAACAACCTGGTTATTGTTACATCTGGTCAGAGGGGACAGGTGTGGGGATGGATTTCAATCCATGGCAGAAAACCGTGTCAGACAATCGTAGTAGATGAAAATAAAATTTCGTAAGCCACTTGCAGATTATCCAAATTAAGCTATTTTTGCACCACAAATTGAATCGGTCGTGTAGTTCAGTTTGGTTAGAATGCCGGCCTGTCACGCCGGAGGTCGCGGGTTCGAGTCCCGTCGCGACCGCAAAAAGTTGCCAACCCTTTCGAGAGTTGGCAACTTTTTTATTTCAGTCCTCCGCTCATCCGCAGCAGTTCGGTTTCACTCGACTTGCACCGGAACAGCGCGGTGAGGTAGCGGTTTTCCGCATCCATCAGTTTTTTCTGTGTCTCTCTCAATTCATTATCATTGGACGATCCAATTCGATACTTTTCGGTGGCAATGTCGAGGTTCCGCTGGGCCAGTTCTACATTGGCCTTTTCGAAACGGGAGAGCTGTAGGTTGGTCTCATATTCATTGTAAAGGCTCTGGAGATGAGCCTTAATTTCAAGTTCCATCTGTTCCGCTTGAACTTGGGCTGACTCGAGGAGAATACGGGCCCGACTTCGGTTTTGGCGTTGAACGAACCCGTCGAAAACTGTGTAGGACGCATTGACTCCCAAACTGAAGCCTCGGTTTCGGTTGAGCTGCATGATCCCAACCTCAGATTCCGATTTGTTGAAATTGTAGCCTGACGATAAGTTGATTCTTGGATAAAGTGATGATTTTGAGCCTTTTTCATCTAATAAGGCCATGCTGAGGTTGGCCCTTGCCATCCGAATCTCCGGATTCTCCTGCTGAACATTCATCCAAAGCTTTTCAAAGATTAAATCCGTGCGAACCGGAATCCCCCCGGTCACCACAAAAGGGGTATAAAGATCACGGCATAATAATCGGTTCAGGTCAATTTTTGCATTTTGAAGCATCTTCTGTTGCTGTATCAGGGCTGAACTATCGGCATTGTAATCTACACTGGCTTGAAGAAGAGATAGTTCCGAGCTGCTACCGATACGCACACCAGCGCTGGCAATTCTTTTACGCTCGGCTGAGATGCCCATAGCTTCACGGTAAACGCTCACCATCTCCTCTTGGGTGATGATGGCATAGTAAGCCTGAATCACTTCAGCTACCGTGTTTTCTACCACCGCACGAAGCTGAATCTCAGACAGGTTCTCCAGCTCCTCTAATTTGCGTTTCTGGATAAACATATTGAATCCGTCGAATAGTGTCCACCCCAGGGCTACGCCAGCACTGATGGTGTTGTTTTTGGCGTTGGGGCTTGTTCGTTCACGGCCATCGAAATAGCGTTGTTCCGTATTATTGACTGATATGCTTCGGCTACCGGTAACACTCAGGTCGGGCAAC
>JAAYIP010000164.1 GCA_012523435.1 Bacteroidales bacterium
AAGTATTGAAAGCTGTCCCGTACAGACTCTCCTTCTGCCCAAGCTGTTAACATTACATCATGCAATCCGGAATCCTCAGCTATGATATTGTAAATCAATTCATTTGATTCCGTTCCTGTCAATCTGATTCCATCCCGTGCCAATACAATAGAATCGGAACCGCTGGAGACAGCTTCAACCGGAATCTCTGCCCCAGGATCAACGACCAGAAAAGAGGATACCGGCTCCCGTAATATCAGATTCAAGCCAGACTCATAAAGCACCTGAAAAATATCTGATCCATCCTGATTTTTCCCGGTTCGGGAACCATCAGCATTTCGAAAAACAAAAGCGATTTTCAGAATCCCAACCGATGCCGGAACATTGTAAAAAGATCGGATGTCTGGCCCAATCTTGAATTCCCACAAATCATTACCCAGAGGCGTCAGACGCGCTTTTTCAGTGTTGGTGCTCCATCCGGCAATGACGTAGCGCCAATCGGTTCCCGAGGTGCTCTGAGTCGTGATCACCCCGGAATGCGCCCAGATTGGATCAGTGTACCCTTTTAACCCCCGACTTCCCTCGGCTGCATTAAACACAATCCTTACCGAATCCTGATCAGTCGGAAATGGAGGATCGCAAACAATAACCTGACCATTCAACCGCAGAAAAGTGGTCAACATTAAAAGTAGAAACAAGGAGGATAAATGACGTAACTTCATGGGTTGATGGTTAGTAAAAAGCCCGGCTCATCACCGGGCTTTTCGGTAAAACTTAAAACTATCGGACAAGTAGCTTCTCGGTCCTCTGAGAACCGTCGCGCGAAATAAAATTAATGAAATAAATGCCTTTCTGAAGCTGGCCGGTCTGAAGCTCCATCTGAGTAGAAGTCACCGGAACAGTCTTCAGATTCTGACCCAACATATTGGTTATCACAATCCTCTCAACAGATCCTGCATTGGTAACCATAATCTTGTCTGAAGCGGGATTCGGATAGAAAGAAACCTGAGCTAACGGATCGATCTGGACACCAGCGGGTACATCATAAAAATGATGAACTACCTGATAACCATACTCAACCTCGTAGGTCCGGTTCGGACCTCCACCCGGATACTCACCGGTTTCCCAATTCCCATTAATCCTAAACTTATATTCCAGTACCTCTCCAGGCTTCACATTGGAAACCAAGATTTTATAAACATTACCGTCAACCAGGGTCAAATGATCTGAACCACCCCAGTCAGTAGGTGTTCCAGCAAAATCAATGTAATCACTCTCAGCATCAAACTGACCAGCATCCACGGCTTTCGTCATATCTACCGTGAATTCAACCATCGTATTATAGGCTAGATTAACTACCTGATCACCCTCCTTAGGAATAAGTACACGGTTCGGACCTCCATTCGGAAACTCGGAGTTTTCCCAGTCACTGTTAATCCTAAACTTGAAATCATAGGATTCACCACCCAAGAGATCGAGCTGGATCATATAAACATTGGGATCCTCTGTCACTTCTAAATGATACACTCCCTCCTCCGGAGCCCAGTCATTGAAACTCCCCGCAACATCGACATAATCAGATTCGGGATTAAATAACTCATTTTCAATAGGATAAGTCATATCCAGATAGATTTCAACACTCGCGGGATACACAATCGGATCATCATTCCACCAGTCACTGAGCGTTTGAGAACCACCCATGGCAAAAAATTCCCGGGTAACCTCTTCATTCAAATCATCGTTGATGCGGTAATGATACTCATAGGTCTCATCTTTGGTCAAGCCCTGCTCTACCTTGACAAAATAGATGGAGTCTGAATCGAAGTTTTCATCCAGGTCGATCATATCAAACGACCCCAACCCGTCAATCACCACATAAGCTTTGTCAAGACCTGGAATAAATTCGCCAGCATCCATCACCTTCTTGAGGTTCAGGTTAAAATTGACTACAGGTTCGCCACTGACATATTTCAAAGGAATCTGAAAATCAGTACACTGGCCGTCGCCAAAATCTTTTCCTTCACTGTCCCACCCTGCACCATTATTGAAGACACAGGATATTCCGATAAAGGTTCCATCATCGGCAGTCACACCAAAATAATCAGCCGGGACAAACGACATCTGATAGCGGTCGCCACCGATAGCGGTCAACCTGGTTGTAAAACCGCCTCCAGGGGTTCCGTTGTAATCTACCGTATTGATACCCCAGCTGTTCCAATCGCTCCCGAGCACTTTAATTGCGCCATGCATGGCTACTTCAGTAAGTCCGAGCAGGTTTCCCTTCCCATCCGGTGTACAAGCCAGATTAGCATCAAAGGTTAGCGTTATCATGTCGAAAGCCGTAGCATCCTCCGGCTCAATCGTAATCGCATTAGGCATTGCCTGCGAAAAACCGGCAGTTACCATACCGGCAAATGCCAGCATCATAGTGAGTACGCGTAAAGTTCTTTTCATAAGTTTTTTGATTTTAAATTCACTAACTCAAATTTACAAAAAGAATATGCAAAGCTCTCTATAACAGCGTAACTTATTGAAAATATTACAGATTAACATAATCTTCAATGAGCTGGAGAAGCTATTTCAATCGATTGCAGCCTTCTTTTACTGGTAGCAAAAAAAAAGCGATAACGGTATCCTAAAATCCTCTTCTTCGGGCTAAGAATGGTCCAAAAAATAGCATTGGGGGGACGAACCAAAAGCTTTTTTATTCGATTTTCTCACATACTTCTTGATTTTTTCGCAAGAGCAGGAAGTTTTCATCTCTTTTCCCCTGTAACGATACTTCTCAGCATAAAAAACTTCCTACATTTATAGAATTCAAACGATTTCTCAATTTTTATGATGGCTAAGGGAGTAGTAACCATTAAGGATCTTGCGGATGAACTGGGGATTGCCCCGTCCACCGTCTCCAAAGCACTGCGAAATAACCCCGCCATTTCGGAGGAAACACGAAAAAAAGTGAACGATTTGGCTAGGCGCATGAACTATAAGCCCAATGCCATCGCACTGAGTCTGAGAAGTAACCGGACAAAAACCCTCGGACTGGTCATCCCGGAAATCGTTCACCACTTCTTCTCTCTAGTCATCGCCGGAATCGAAGATCTAGCTTACGATGCCGGGTATAATATGATCATCTTTCAAACCAATGAATCCTATAACCGTGAAGTCATTGGTGTTCAAACGCTGCTGGCCAGTCGCGTGGAAGGTATCCTGATCTCCTTATCCAAAGAAACCCGGAATTATGACCATCTGAGGAATGCTCTCGACCAGGGTATCCCAATGGTTATGTTCGACCGCGTAACCTCAGATCTAGAAACCGATAAAGTAACCGTAGACGACTATCATGGTGCTTATATGGCTGTTAATCATCTGATTAGAACTGGATGCCGACGGATATCACACCTCAGTGGACCTCCGGGATTACCCATTGCCGACCTGCGCCGGATGGGTTATTCGGATGCACTAAGAGATAATAACCTGGAAGTTAACCGCGATCTAATCATGTATTGTGATAACTTCAAACAGGCCCGAATCCGAACCAAGCAACTGATGAACATGACGCAACCACCCGACGCGTTCTTTACCGTTAATGACCTGACAGCCACTGGGGTTATCAAATCATTACTGGAATTGGCAATCCCCATTCCCCAACAAGTTTCAGTCATCGGATTCAGTAACGACGAGCTCTCCCAAGTCACCCATCCAGCACTGAGTACCGTCGATCAACACGGATATCAAATTGGACAGGCTTCCATTCAATTGCTGCTCGATCGATTGATGGCCCAAGGAGCAGCCCTACCTTTCATCCACCACGTCATCAAATCAGAACTGATTCTGCGCGACTCCACCCGTATCAGCATCCTCTCAGAATAAAAAATTCACTTTCGTCCGCAATCGTTTGAAATCTGGCTCTCCGGGTTCCAACCAATTGTTTTTCAAGTGATTTTAGACTAGTGCATTTGGCATAATAGCAAGAATTTTACCAATTTTGATAGGTAAACCTATCGAAACATATTTCACTTAATCCAATTCACTATGTCAAGTCCGTTTCAAAAAATTCTCCTGCTGATGACATTCCTGACTATAACACTAGTTGTGAATGCCCAGACGGGAAAAATCTCAGGTAAGGTGACCGATAGCGATAATAATCCGGTTATCGGTGCCTCCGTTGTTCTACTTGGAACTACCATCGGGGCTGCATCAGATGTTGATGGTAACTATGAGATCACCAAGATCCCGTCGGGGAGCTTTACCCTTCGGGCCTCTTCGATTGGCTTCAAACCCATTACCCGCGACATTTCCATTGAGAATCAGAGTCTTATCATTAACCTGGTTCTGGAAACTGATGTCATGAATATGGAAGAACTGGTGGTGGTCGGATTCGGAACCAACCGAAAAAGAAGCATCACCAGCTCTATCTCTAGTATCAAAGCACAGGAAATCGCGAATATCTCAGTACCTTCCTTCGAAGCCGCTCTGCAGGGAAGGTCATCCGGGGTACAGGTAACTTCCGATAACGGGCTGGCCGGAGCACCAGTGACTATCCGCGTCCGAGGTACCTCCTCCCTCTCCGCTTCCAGTCAGCCGCTCTATGTGATCGACGGCGTACCGATGATCGCTGGTGATTATGGAGCTTCAGGATTTGGCGACGGAACCAACGCCCTCGCCCTCATTAACCCGGCTGATATCGAATCCATCGAGATCCTGAAAGATGCCTCTGCTGCTGCTATCTACGGATCACGGTCAGCCAACGG
>JAAYIP010000165.1 GCA_012523435.1 Bacteroidales bacterium
TATTGATCTCATTTTCAGTTGATTGAGTAGCCCAGGTGGCTCCAGCATCTGATGATTTGTATAATCCTTTATAGCCGCTGCCCGAGTTACTCATGACAGCATACACGACGTTGGGGTTGGCTTTGGTAACAGCCATTTCGATCCGGCCCACACCGGAAGTGGGGAGTCCTTCGGTGACCCGTTCAAAGCTGACTCCGGCATCGGTTGATTTGTATATGGCGTTACCGGTGCAGGCATACACCACATTTGGATTCTCGGGCATAAACTCCAGGTCGTAATAGTTACCGACTTGGATCTGGGTCCAGTTATCGCCGCCATCTTCCGAGCGATAGAGACCCGGAGAGCCACCGGTGATTAGGATTTCCGGATTTGTTGGGTGTACTAGAATGCGCCGCATTCTAATGTTGGCACCAACTTCATGCACCAAGCCTGTTGGTTCCCAGGGAACTCCGGCATCGGTTGATTTCAGGATGCCAAAGCTATAGGTAGGGCAGGTGTTCCCGCCATCTTTATCGCCTGTCACCATGTACAAAACATCCGGGTTCAGAGGGTTGATTCCGATATCGGAGACTCCGAGGCCTGGAAGTTGGTCGGTGTAGGTAACCCACTCGTTACCTCCGGTAGTGGTTTTCCAGACACCGCCCGAGGGTGCACCGACATAAAAGATGTCAGGATCGGTCGGATGGAAGGCAATGCAGTTGATCCGGCCAATTCCGGATTGACGGACACCGTTCCAGTTCGGTGGGTAATCGAACGGGCCGATGGGAGTCCATTCGGCTGTTACTGAGCTGGATTTCAGCATAGTTTCTTTTGCCTGATAGGCTTTCCAAAGGGCATCCTGGGGAAATTCGCCCGAAGGATACACTCGTGGCTCGATGAATGCTAGATAGCGTTGGAACTGCTTGTACCCGGTACCTTTACCCTGGTCGCGGTTTTCGAACCAGGAGTCGAAAGATCTTTTCAGGTCGAAGTAGTTACTGGTGCCATCGCTTACCGGAGACTCTGCGGCTTTGGCGAGCCAGGGTTGCGCATGCAGGGCGGCCGTAGCTAATCCTGCTAAAAGAATGAAAGCAAATAGTTTTCTCATGATCCTGTTACCTTGTTTTAATCAGTTGTCTTATAATCACTTTGTCAATTGTTTCAATAACCACAAAATAGGTTCCATCAGGATACCTCATCAGATCCAGCGTTTCCGTTAGTTCGAGAGGATATTCATAATGCTTTGTTTGGAGGCTTCTCCCTGCCTGATCGATGAGCCGGATAGTCAGCGGGCCTTCGAAATAGAGCCGGATAAAAGCCATGCCATGGGAGGGGTTGGGATAGAGCTCGACATTTGAAATGGTCGAGGGTTGGTCGATTCCGGAGAGAAGATCGGCTACTTCTACGTTGTCGATTGCGGATCCGTATCCGAATGCTCGTCCATCATCGTAAAGAAGAGCTACCTGTGTTGATCCGGAGATTGCTTCGGATGGGAGTTCGACAGAATAGTTTCTCCATTTATAGGCTGCTCCGATTCCGCTTGGTGGCAGCTCCACCCAGTTTTTCCATGCTTCGGTGGGTGTACGGCGATAGACCAGGAACAGTCTTTCGTTTTGTTGCATCCGTTTCAGA
>JAAYIP010000166.1 GCA_012523435.1 Bacteroidales bacterium
CAACCGCTGGATACCTTTTGCTGTCGGCCCGTTGTTGCGAGAGGGCGTAGAAGCATCGGGCGGCTTTTTTGGTGGATTCGGTCACTGGTTCTTTGAGGTTACCTCCGGCCGGGGATACGGTTCCAATGAAGGTGATGGAACCGGTTTTGCCGTTATTCAAATACACAAAGCCGGCTCTTGAGTAAAAGTTAGAGATGATGGCACTCAGGTCCATCGGGAAGGCATCGGGGCCGGGGAGTTCTTCCATGCGGTTCGACATTTCCCTCAGGGCTTGTGCCCAGCGGGAAGTAGAGTCGGCCAGCAGGAGGACTTTTAGCCCCATGGCGCGGTAATACTCGGCCAGCGTCATGGCGGTGTACACAGATGCTTCCCTAGCGGCAACCGGCATATTCGAGGTATTAGCTATGATGATGGTTCGTTCCATGAGCTTACGGCCGGTGCGTGGATCCTCCAGTTCGGGGAACTCAGCGAAGATTTCAACCACCTCATTAGCACGCTCGCCGCAGGCAGCCATCACCACGATATCGGCTTCAGCCTGCTTGGAGATGGCGTGTTGCAAAACGGTTTTCCCGCTACCGAAAGGTCCCGGGATAAATCCGGTGCCCCCTTCCACAATGGGGTTAAGGGTGTCGATAGTCCGGACACCAGTCTCCAGGAGCTTAAAGGGGCGTGGCTTCTCTTTGTAGCTTTTGATCGGAATCTTGACAGGCCATTTCTGTACCATGGTTACCGGGATATCATTATCCTTATCATCGGACAGGATGGCGATCGTGTCAAGAACAGTATACGAGCCGGCTGGCATCAGCTTTTTGAGGGTATAGGAGCCGGTCATCTTAAATGGCACCATAATTTTATGCGGCTGGCGATTCTCATCGACCTCACCCAGCCAATCCCCCGCCGTAACCTTGTCGCCCGGCTTGGCCAGTGGTTTAAATTCCCACTGACGCTCATCATCAAGCGCAGGAGTGTAATCGCCCCGTTGCAGAAAAACTCCTTCCATCCCGTCCAGGTCATGCTGCAGTCCATCGTAGTTTTTGGAAAGGATACCCGGACCGAGGGTTGCCTCCAGCATGTTTTGGGTGAATTCAACTTTTGTATTGGTCTTCAACCCTCTGGTACTTTCGAAAACCTGGATATAAGCCTTATTGCCCATTACCTTAATGACCTCAGCCATCAGCTTAACACCAGCCTCGTTGATGTAACAGATTTCGTTCTGGGAAACAGGTCCGTCCACCTCTACAATGACCAAGTTTGAGATGATCCCTACTATTTTGCCGGTAGTTCCCTTTTGCTCTTCTTTCATCCTTTAATGATTATGATTCGGCAATGCTTTTCTTCTTTTTTATATCGAACTCCTTGTCGAACGTATAGGAATTGTTCAGATTATCAATGAATTTGCGGAACAGCTCACGCCCGGTGGGTTCATCCAGACGAATCCAGCGCAGAATCATCCTTAATTTGATGACTTGTGCTAAGATTACCTCGACTGTAAAATAGTTAAAGGTGTTGAGCTCATCTAGATAGTCCCATCGAATTTGATCGATCGCCCGCTCCCGTTTAATCAAGTCGTCCTCCTCAAAAATGTGAAGAAGCGATTCGATCAGGGGAAATTCTCCAGTGAGTCCAAAGTCTTTTAATGTGCTCTGAGTCAGGGCTTCGCTGACAATATTATCTCCGATGAAACGGTTCTTTTCTTTCAGCTTGTATTTCCGAATATTGAGCGCAGTGATGATATTCCGGATGTTCTGATCAAACTCGTAATAGTTGCTCAGGAAAATATTGCCCGATTGGCGGGTCATGTAATGATAGTATAGGCTGGTGAGCTGATCTTCCCACGACATCCCTGTATGGATCGGGGTTTCTGCTGCAAACGCCTGGATGAACTGGTTTAGATACTCCTCCTGAAAAAGAGGTTCCCGGATACCCTGTTCCAGTTCCACGGCAGTGTATTTCCCTCCGACTATCAAGTTGTCACCTGTTTTTTGCAAAAGATGTAGCAGATTCTGATTGTCGATATCAAGGAAAATCCTGTTTACCAGTTGAATATCATCAGGATGCAGCAACTCCTTCAGCTCTTGGATGAAATCCGGAAGTTGTTGCGAAAGCTTTGCCTGATCCGGAATGATATCCGCTAATCCGGCTACCACATAATAATAGTTCCTTTTGAACATGTGCCTGGTTTTGCCGACTGGTTCCTTGGGATTATTCCCCGTATAGCAGTTTGATGCTTCTGGATCTCAGGTAATTCTTAAAGAAAGCCTCGAAGGTATCGTCGGTGAAGCTGATTTTATAACTATGGTCTTTGGGGCCAATTTCAAACCCGCTCTGAATGTCATCACTCATGGTGATGGTGATGCCCTCGTCAAGGAGCGTTTTCATCCGGCCCTTAAAATAGGCTTCGAGCTTTTCTTTCTCTTTTTCCGGTAATACTAACTCCAAATCGGGGTTGGTGAAGTTATTCCGGGCAAATCCTTCCACTGCTTTTAGGACAATCGATTCGATAAACTCCCGATTGGACATCAGGGAGGAAGTTTCTTCTTTGCTTATCGTATTGACAATCAAATTGGTAATATCCTGCTTGAGCGTATTAACCGATTGCCGGGTGGAGAGTTTTATCTCGGATTCAACGTTACGCCGCAATTCCTCTGCCTCTGACCGTGCCTGCTCAACAATGGCCTCGCCATCCTGCTTTGATTTTTTCAGCAGGAGATCGGCTTCTTTGCGGGCTTCGCTGATAATCCTGGATGCCTCTTCTTCAGCTTTGGCAACCCCTTCGGAATAGATCTTCTTTGTTAACTCTTCCAGTTTGGCATTCATACTCTGTGAAGTTTAATTTAGCAAGATTAAGAAAATTCGGCAATACCTGGTATGATTTTTTTCAAAATCGTGTCTAATGTTTGCTCCTTTTTTGCAACTGCAGCTGCCATTTGATCAGATGCGTTAAAACTTCGCTCTGGTCAGTTCAGTGCTAACATCCCATAGTTTCGCTGCAGTTTTCTGGTCATAGCTTGCCTTGGACGTTCTCTTAGCCTTTTTTCTGACGTAATAGCCTCCGCTCATGCCCGATACCTCTGGTGAGGTGGCCAGAAACACGGTGGTTTCAGCTCCTTTTTCCGGAGTAATACTGATGATCTCCCCCAATTTGATGAATGAATCAGGTTTTTCCGTGCGTCGATCGTAGGAGAATCGGGATTTGACCAAACCCGGATGGAGCGCATTAACAGTGATCCCATCGCCATTGAGTCGACGGGAGAGTTCGTAGGTGAACAGAACATTGGCCAACTTCGATTGAGCGTAGGATTTCCAGGGGTTGTATGATTTTTCGAGATGCAAATCATCGAAATTAATCTTTCCAATCAGGTGGGCAGCCGACGAAACATTGATGATCCGTGCTTCACCGCTTTTCTTCAGCAGATCGAGCAGTAGGCTTGTTAACAAGAAGGGACCCAAATGGTTAACTCCGATCTGGTACTCGAACCCGTCGGCTGTCTCCATCCGTTCATGAACGAAAATTCCGGCATTATTGATCAACACATCGAGCCGGTCATATTTTTTATGGAAATCGCTTGAGAACTTTCGGATATCCTCCAAACTTGCCAAATCACACGTCATCAAATCGATCTGTTGATGACCGGTACGTTCGATCAGTTCTCTGCGGGCTTCCTCCCCGCGTTGAAGGTTTCTTGACATCATCACGATGGTTCCGCTCATCCGGGCAAGGGCCTCTGCGGCTGCCTTGCCGATGCCTGAGTTAGCACCAGTAATCAGAATAATCTTGTCTTTCATCAATATAAATTTGTCACTTAAACAAATGAAATGTCCTGTTGTTCAGGCTTATTTCCTGAAGAGGTACGATAATTTGAGAAAAAAGCCCCGCTGCATTTCAATTGGCTTAACCTCACCGCCATAAAATGGTTGGCCAGCATCAGTTTGCTCAAACAGGGATCCGTAGCCCAGGTAAAAGACGGTCCCGGGAATGTAGTTAAATGAGATCAGTAGATCGGTCAGTAGCTCCTTGTAATAGTCGTTGTACTCCAAAATAGCCCGGATAAACAGATATTTATTGAACTGAAAGGTGAGCCTGGTGCGGGCAATGCGATAGCGGTAGAGGTAATCGTCAGCTCCCTTTTTTGTGAAGTCGTTGTATGTCAGCGAGAAGGCTGTCTCGAATTTTGGCCAGGGCTGCAGCGTAGCCGAGATGGATCCCCGATTGCTAATCCCTCCGAAAGGATTGGTAGAGTAGTAAATCGCATTGATCCGCCGCACCGTAATATTCCCCGAGAACCAGGTCTTGTAACGTCCTTGGATGGCTGCATGGATCCCGCTGGTATTAAAAACGTTCCCAAGGAAAACTTCGTTAGAAAGATTATACTTTGTTTTGAACTGGAATGTCCCGCCGATCCGTGCCAACAGCGAGGCTTCATTGTACGTTTCCCATTTGGAATAGAAACGATCGAACGAGGCGGAACTAAAGGCTTCCAGATCAAACCGCCTGAAAACGTTGGATGTGGTATAGAATTTTTTCTTGACTAATCCAGTAGCCTGACTGATGCCGGTACGGGTAAGGTAGCCGGTTTCCACCTGGAAATCTTTTCCTATATCCTTGAGTGTGAAAGCGTAATCAAAATTTCGTGTCTCTGAGTGCCAGTAGAATCCGGCAGCGTAGCTGTTCCGGCTGCCCAGTTGGTCAGTCTGGTTAGATCCGAGCAGGTGATACTCCAGCAGGGTCGATTTGTTGATCCGGATCTGGGCATCAGTACCAACAACCCGGTTGCCCGACTCACCGGCTTCCCTGCCGGTGTAGAGAAATCCTGCAAAACCATCATCTTTTAAGTTGTGCTTATACCGAAACACCGGAAAGTGAGCGAACTGGCGGGGTGTGGTGTCCGATAGCCGCCCTAAGTCATCGGCAGCATAAAGTAATGCAATAGAGTTCCGCCGATCAAGGTTCCCCGTGAACTTGACCCCCGCAATCGGATTGACAATCGTGCGGGTGTGAACTACTAACTGCAGAGGATCCACGTAAGAGGCTACGGTCGCACCGATCTTGAACTTCTCACGCCCCTCCAGAAAGAAAGGCCTCTTTTCCGGATAATAGAGGGAGTGCCGTAGATTGATATCAACCTGGCCAGCGTCAGCTTCAATCTGGCTGAAATCGGGATTGATAGCGGCATCCAAAACCAAATCGGAGGTGATCCCATATTTCAAAGTCAGACTCAAATCCGGCTGGCGGAACTCTTTGGTTAACTCACCATTTACATGCCGGTCGCGATGCGTGTAAGTGACTGCCGGTATAGCTTCAAAAAGGGTGTAATGTTTAACATCTTGATAATCAACTCGAAGTAGTTGGGGCAATAAGTTGTATCCCATGGCCGGATCCAAGGCGGGAAACACGATATTCGTGGCCGTACGACTGATATATCGCTCCAATAGAATACCCATACTAACCGGATTCTTTGCCCTAAAACGTAGGCTTTTCAGAGGGATTTGAACCTCCACAATGTACCCGTTTTCGGTCAACCGGCCAGCACTGTACCAGACCAGATCGATACTGGCATCTTCATTTCCTGCCGCATATCGGGTGTCGCGTTGAATGCCAAAAGGGTTAACATAAAAAGCGTTTAATGCCTGCTGATCAAACCGGGGATCCAGATTAATGCAGATCCAATCATCTGCCATCATCCCATCACGCTCGGTTACGTTGGCTTTGATTCGCTCCGGTTCGGGATCGATACATTCAAATGCAAAATATAGATTCTCAGCATCATAGGAAAGTCGCGCGGTGGTTTCCTGCGGAACCCTGCGACCAAAATCGGGCATATAGCTGGTGAAATCCGTGTAAGGTACCGCTTGGTTCCATACCGCCTCATCCAGTATAGCATCAATGAGGATTGGCTGATCTGTTTTTACGGCTTCGAGGGTGGCTTGACCTGTCGCCAATGACGGAATCATCCATATCAGACTAAATGATAAGAAATTAATAAAATGCTTCATGGTTTAGGTTATTTTCCAGGTGTCGGGTTGTTGGTATTTGAAGACGGAAAATTACACGATTTTTGTGATCCTCAAAAAAACGGCTATAAACAAAAAGGCGGCAGGTCATTTGAACCTGCCGCCTTTTCTGTATAAATCCTACGTTTCTTTAGCCGAGAAAAGCATTGTACATCCATACCAACTTCTCTTTTTCGCGAATGTAATCGCTGGCCATAGCGCTAGTGCCCTCATCACCGAGTTCACCTGCTAACTCAACAATCTCGCGTTCTTTTGAGAGGAGAATGCTGAATGAATCCAGAATGGACTTCACACACTCCTTACCATCACTCATATTTTTTACCGGCTTAATGGTTGAGAGCTCCAGATAGTCCTGGAAAGTATGCCGGGGCGTTTCACCCAGGGTTAGAATCCGCTCGGCAATTTCATCGATTTTTTCCTGAAGATCGGTGTAGAGATCTTCAAACTTCTCATGAAGCATGAAAAACTTGTCACCTTTCACGTTCCAGTGGAAGCTACGGGTGTTCTGATACAAGAGCTGGTAATTGGCCAGCAGATCGTTTAACTTTTCAACGAGTTTGGTCGATTGAGCTTTGTCAAGCCCGATTTGATTGGTCGTTTTCATATTCTATTTTTTTTATCGTTTATATGCTGATTTCTTTCCATAAAAAAACACTTTAAAGATAAAATTGTTCACCAGAATTGCATAAAAATTGAACAGTTTGTTTTGTTTTGGAAGTCGGTTTGGGAGAGCCAAACCGCGATCCCGCGGGAAAATCATTATTTTCGATGGCTAAAAACGTAACTATCATGAGGCGAATCGCACTATTCTTGACGTTAGGACTCTTTTCCATTCTCTCATTCGGGCAGGTGATTGAGCCGATGAGGATCACCCATGGTCCCTGGTTACAGAACCTGACACCCCATTCGGTGACCGTCATGTTCACCACTAGTAGCGCAGCTGTGCCCGGGGTCCGATTACCTCTTCAGGCCGGAGCCGAACCAACGCTGATCCGCAATTCGACCGACGGAATGATCCATGCCGGAGGGACTCTACACCGGGTGGTAATCAATGGCCTTAAGCCGGGAAAGGTGTACCGATACCGGGCCGAGGCTGCCGAGATCCTGAAATTCCGGCCCTATCAGGTTTATTACGGGGATACCGTTAGGACAAAGGAACTGGAATTCCGAACCCCTGTACCTGGATCTGAAAGTGTTAACTTCCTGGTAGTTAATGATATTCACACCAATGGTGCAAAGTTGGGTAATCATCTTCGGCAGAGTGGGGCAGCAAACCAGGACCTGGTTTTTTTTAACGGGGATATGATCGATGTGTTCGAAAAAGAAGAGCAGTGGCTCGGTCCGATCATCGATACCAGCGTCCGCTATTTTGCCTCAAAGATCCCGTTTGTGATGATCCGCGGGAATCATGAGACCCGGGGCATTCTTTCGCGTAACCTAAAAGATTATCTGCATTTTCCAGAGGATCGCTATTATTTTGCTTTTGACCAGGGTCCGGTGCATTTTGTCGTGCTGGATTGCGGGGAGGATAAGCCGGACGATAACCGTCATTACTACGGCCTGGCCGATTATGACCGATACCGCCTCGAACAGGTGGAGTGGCTTAAGCAGCACATCAATACGGATACCTACCGCAAGGCACATTACCGGGTGTTCCTGATTCATATGCCGGTTCATCCAGGCGATGGTGCCTGGCATGGGATGAACTTCCTGTATGAGCATTTTGCTCCGGTAATCCGGGATGCAGAGCCTGATCTGATGATTTCGGGTCACACCCATCGCCACACACTGCTCAACCCTAAGTTGTCAGGACTGAACTGTCCACTCCTGATTAATAGTAATGACAACCGGGTGGAGGTGCAAGTGGATAGGAATCAGATGGATATAAAGGTTCTGACTGGGAGCAACGAGTTGATCCTGGAAGAGGTCCTGAAACCCCGGAAATAGTCCCATTCTCCGGTCTGATAGGCAGGCTATCTTCGTCTAAAAGTATTGTTTAGCATTATAATAGCAGATATCCTGGACCACTTTCCCCAGCCATTTAATGTCGTTGGGAAGTTCCCCGTTTTCGACATCCCGACCGATCAGGTTGCAGAGAATCCGGCGGAAGTATTCGTGACGCGGGAAAGAGAGGAAGCTGCGTGAATCCGTCAGCATCCCGACAAAGCGGCTAAGGAGTCCCATGGTGGAAAGGGTGTTCAACTGTTTCTCCATCCCATCTTTCTGATCCAGAAACCACCAGGCTGATCCCCACTGGATCTTTCCTGGAATTGATCCATCCTGGAAATTGCCTGTCATCGTTGCAATAACCTCATTATCACTTGGGTTTAGGTTGTAAATGATCGTTTTGGTCAACCGGTTTTCACGGTCGAGACGGTTGAGAAATTGTGATAAGGGTAGAGCCATGGGTAAGTCACCGATGGAGTCAAAACCGGTATCGGGTCCGACTTTCTCCATCATGCGTGAATTAGTATTTCGCATGGGACCAAGGTGATACTGTTGCACCCAGCCTTTTTCGTGGTTCATCAGGGCCAGCTCATAGAGCATGGCTGACTTGAACTTCATCGCATCCTCCTGACTGAGGAAGGCACCGGAGACGACCCGGTTGAAGGCCTGACCGATTTCATGATCGGAGTATCTGGTGCAGTACATGGTGCTCAATCCGTGGTCTGATAGGCGACATCCCATCGCATGAAAATAGTCGTGCCGCTTCCTGAGGGCTTCGAGTAGCTTTTGGCAGGTGTTGATCTCCAGGTTAGTGGATTCAGAAAGGCGAACCAGGTATTTCAGGAAGGCTGGTCGATTGTCGATTGCCAGCACTTGATCGGGACGCCAGGCGGGCCTGACCTCGATGTTCCATTCTGAATGAGCAATGGTTTTGTGATGTTCAAGGGAATCGACAGGGTCATCGGTGGTACAGACCAGCTCAACCTTCATTTTTTCCAGCAGTCCGCGTACCGAAAAGTTTGAGGTACGTAAAGCGGCAGAGGTGGTTTGAAAGATCTCACGGCTGGTTGCGGGAGCCAACAGGGCTTCAATTCCAAAATATCGTCTGAGCTCCAGGTGTGTCCAGTGGAAGAGGGGGTTACGGATGGTGTAGGGGACGGTTTCGGCCCATTTGTCGAACTTTTCCTCATCCAGAGAATCGCCCGTAATGAATTGTTCTTCAATACCATTGGCCCGCATGGCTCGCCATTTGTAATGGTCCCCCTTGAGCCATGCCTCGGTGATATTGTCAAATCGGTGATCGGCTGCAATCAGCGCCGGATCCAAGTGACAATGATAGTCGATGATGGGCATCTGTGCCGCATATTCATGGAATAACCGTTCGGCTGTTGGCGATTGAAGGAGGAAGGTGTGATCAAGGAATTCTTTCATGGTTATTTGTGTTTTGCTTTCGGATCGCAGTCCTGTTTCCATTCTGTGTGGAAAAACTCTCCCCGTGCCCGGTCGGTTCGTTCATACGTGTGTGCCCCGAAATAGTCGCGCTGAGCCTGCAGTAGGTTTGCCGGGAGCCGGGCGCTCCGGTATCCGTCGAGGAAGCTGAGTGCCGCGGATAGGGCGGGAATGGGGATTCCGTGCAAGACGGCTCGACTGGTTACTTGCCGCCAGGCCTGTTCTAGTGCCTGGATTTTATCCTTAAAGTATTTGTCTATCAGAAGATTGGGTAGATCTGGGCGCCTTGTAAAGGCCTCATAAATTCTGTCTAGGAAGTTCGACCGGATGATACAGCCTCCGCGCCAGATTTGGGCGATCCCGCCGTAATCGAAGTTCCATTCGTACGATGTTGCGGCCTCACGCATCAGCATATATCCCTGGGCGTAACTCACGATCTTCGCAGCAAAGAGGGCTTTTCCGATTTCCGCCACCGCGTCTTCCCGTTGATTCTTGTTGATAGTTCCTGTCCGGCTGCTTCTCAGGGTATATATTTTGGCAGCTTCAACCCGCTCTTCTTTCATGGCCGACAGGCTGCGGGCGAAGACTGCCTCACCGATGAGAGTTAGCGGAACACCTAATGAGAGAGCGGTTTGTACAGTCCAGGTTCCGGTTCCTTTCTGTCCCGCCGCATCCAGGATTCGGTTAACGAGGGGTGTGCCGTCGGTTTCGTGATGCCGGAGAATATCGGCGGTGATTTCGATCAGATAGCTATTGAGATCTCCTTGGTTCCAAGTGGTGAAGACCTCTGCCATCTCACTGGCGGTCATGCCATACAGCTCATGCATGATGTGATAGGCTTCGCAGATCAGCTGCATATCGCCATATTCGATGCCGTTGTGTACCATTTTTACAAAGTGCCCGGCGCCCTCTTCTCCAATCCATCTGCAGCAGGGCAGGCCATCCGGAGCTTTGGCTGCAATGGCTTCGAATAGCGGCCGAACCAGCGGCCAAGCCTCCCGGGAGCCACCTGGCATGATCGACGGACCCCTGAGGGCACCCTCTTCACCACCCGATATCCCGGTACCGATGTAGAGAAGCCCTTGAGCCTCTACCTCCCGCATTCGACGCGTGGTGTCTGAAAAATTGGAGTTACCGCCATCGATGATCACATCCCCGCGACTCAGGAGGGGCACCAATTGGCGAATCATCTCATCGACCGGCTCACCTGCCTTAATCATCAGCATCACCTTCCGGGGTGGTTGCAGGGCCTCCACCAGCCCGGCCAGCGACTCAGCCAGCCGGATGCCCTCACGTCCGGCAGTTTCCCGAAAGCGATCCACCTGTTCAGGCCAGTAGTCAAAACCGATTACCCTAATACCTTTGCCCGCCAGGTTGCGGGCCAGATTGCTGCCCATGACGGAGAGGCCGATGATGGCGATTGAAGCAGTGTCCATAGCTTGAAGATTATGTGGTAGGCCCGAAACCGAGAGCTTGAAGCATGTGCCCGATTTCTCCGGAAGGGAAGGAATCGATTTCCCACGCTTGGAACTCTCGACGTGGTGGATAGTTATTTCGCAGATTTTCAAATAGTTCTGGTGATTCCCGTAATCGACGGTCATCAGCTAGGATATCATAGGTTTCGAGTATATGGTCGTACACCGAACTCGCCAAACCGAGCCCACTCACCGGCGAAGGCTGGTCAATAGAGGGAAGCCGATCGAGGGTAAAACCAAAGTGTTTCGCCATGGCGGTAGCGGCCAAAATCGTGGCATTGAGCTTACCATCAAGGGAATAGCCTGCAATGTGTGGAGTCCCGATCCAGGCCTTAGCCAGCAGCTCCGGGTTGATGTGCGGCTCATCAGGCCAGGTGTCGATAATGAGCGTGCCATGGTTGCTTTCCGGGATCGCTTCGGACACCCGACCGTTGTTACCAGCAATCCAATCCAGCACCGCTTGCTCTTCGATAACCTCCCCCCTGGCGGTGTTGATCAGGATTGCATTCGGTTTGAGTTTATTAAGAAATTGATAATCAACAAGATGCAGTGTTTTGTCAGGTCCTGTCCGGTTCAGAGGTACATGCAGGGTAACGATATCGGAATGCTTCAGAAGGGTATCCAGGTCGGCAAAGCCAGGAAGGCTCTCGGATCGTGCTCGTGGAGGATCATTAAGCAAAACGTTCATGCCGAGGGCTTTGGCGAGATGTTCCACTTTGGAGCCGACATGCCCTACTCCAATGATACCCAAGGTTTTATCTTTTAAATCGAGCTGCTTTTCATTTGTGATAGCAGCTAAGGCCGCGGCCACGTATTGGGCTACTGAGCCTGAATTGCAGCCGGGAGCGTTGGTCCACTGGATTCCGGTTGCCTCGCACCACTCGGTATCGATATGGTCATATCCTATGGTGGCTGTGGCGATGATCTGAACCGGTGTGCCCTGCAGGAGTTCGCGCGTGCATTTGGTGCGGGTGCGGATGATCAGACCATCGGCATCCGTCAGGTTTTCTTTCCTGATGGCAGCTCCTGGCAGATAACTGATCAGCGCGAATGGTTCAAGAATACCTCGAATAAATGGTATCTGATTGTCAACGACTAGTTTCATGGAATCGTGCTTTAGTTGACCACAGTCCGATGGCCGGGTTGCTGATAAAAAAGATCTCCTCACCTGATTTCATCCGGTTCCATCCATCATTCAGAAGATCAGGAGGATATTGGCTCATCATCTCCTGAGGATCGGCATAATTGAATCCGGCGCTCTCGACCTCATCACGGGAAAGTCCACCGGGGCACCACGTTATGCCGAATCTGCCCTCGGAGCTGCCATGAATCAGATGTGCCGCAGCACTGAGGTTGCCGGCCAGGGTGGAGTCTTCCCGAACCGCCTGAAGAATATGGGCCCTCCCAAGGTATCCGTGTTTCCGGATCAGCCGGTCGATTTCGTGATCTTCGCCAAATTCGCGCACCCCCGGGGCCATAACCACCAATTCCCCACCATCGGCTAACGCCATGCGGGTCCGGTAGATAGCCTTGTTACCCAGCCAGGTGCTCTTATACTCCCCGGGATCCAGAAAGACCACCACCCGGGAGAGTGGCTTTTCCAGCAAAGTAAAATTCACCCGAAGTGATAGCTCCGCCGCTTCTGTGAAGACAGCCTCATCATCGCCAATAAAGAGGCCCTTCGTCTCCAATCTTCCACTACCTCCCACCTCAACATCCTTGGCCGAGGCTATGACCGTATGCCCATATACCACCGGAAGATGCTTAGCAAAGCGCCTCATGGCTTCGTTAAGAACTTGTCTGACAGGGTTTTGTGATCTTCCCATGATGCGTTCCATTCCGTACACTGCCCCAAGGAAGTGGCTTTTGTTGATACTCTCGGGCCCACCGCAGCCAATCAGGAGGTTCTTATTGTAGTTTGCCATCCCGATCACTTCGTGCGGAACAACCTGACCGAGGGAGAGGATCAGGTCATGCTTTCCCTCAAGGATCAGCCGGTTCATCTGAGCTGGCCAGGGGTAGGAGAGCATTCCCTCACAAACCTCCCGGACGTACTCTGCCTCCACCTCGCCGAGGGTGATCACATCCTTTCGCCAGTTGTGATCCCTAAAGAGCTTGTGAGGTATGCCGGGGAACATCCGGTTGATCTCGCTTGGGCCCATTGGGGTGTGCGTTCCGAGTGCGGGCAGAATGTCGGTAACAGCGCTGCCATAATATTCCCATGCCATCACCGTCAGCTCACCGGCTCTGGAGTGCAGCCGTGTTTGATCCGGTGGAACCAGCAACACCTTATGGCGTGGCCCAAGTTGGTCGAGTGCCTGGTATAATCCGTGCCGTAGATCCTCTGTTGAGAGGTTGCTCTGTTCCGATCCTTCCCGAAAGTACATCATCAGAAAAAGTGGTTATTGCCAGTGTGGGTGTTCAGGTAGCAGGCTTTCAAAGTCTCTGATTAATTGATCTTGATAGTCGCCTAAATAATTAAGAGTCAAGAATTTATCGATTCCTTCCTGATAAAAGCGCTCCCACGAATCCTCCTCATGACCGGGATTGATAGGGTAAAAGAGCACATCGTTAGCTTTGGCAGCTTTGAGGTCGCCGGGTGCATCACCCACCATCAGGATGTGATTCCTGGGATACTTACCTTTAGCTGCGAGCTCCAGGTGCTCGGTTTTGGTGCCATACTCCTGGCCTGCGATGATCCGCATGTAGCAGGAGATTCCGTGCTCCTCCCATTCGCGTTCGAGAGCTTCCACGGGAGTTTGGGATACCACCATCATATCAGCTACCTCCTCAAGCCGTTTGAGGCTTTCTTTGACCATTGGGAACGGAGGGATGCCGTAGATCATCTCCGCAATATCTTCATTCACCTCCCTCGACCAGGCCAGGGCATTGTTGATGACGGGGTCCTTAACTTTGGAGGCATAGGCAGCCAGAGTTGGATTCCCCAGCCGGCTCTCCTGGCGGGTCCATTCGATCAGTGGCTGGATGTTGGGTGTTTTGAAGTTTCTGATTTTCAGCTCTTTTCGATCTTCTACCAGTTTTATTGCCTCGATCAGGGCCAGGAAACGATTGGTTCCGCGCAGTCTGGAATAGAGGTTAACGAACTCCCAGGTTTCGCGCGCAACTTTTGCCACAGGCTGGAATCCCCAGTACTTAATGAAGTTGGGGCAGAAACACTCTTTCTGCTTGATCTCCATGGTATCGAAAGCACATCCGTCGGAGTCGATTCCGATAAAAAAAACTTTAGAAGTCTGCAGATCGCTGAGGATTTGTTGAAGATTCATGGTTGTTTTCTAAGGTTATGCCTGAGCGGCTGATTACACGCCTCCGAATGCGCTGTATCCCCCGTCAATTGGCATGACCACCCCGGTAATGAATGCTGAAGCATCGGAGAGGAGGAACAGCACCGCGCCCTTTAGGTCGTCGGGGTGCCGTATCGACCCATGGGTGTGTTGGCGATTATTTTGAGGCCGCGAGGGGTTGGTTCGCCCGTTTGCCTGTCGGTTAACAGAAAACGGTTCTGGTCGGTGAGGAAAAATCCTGGGGCGATGGCATTCACCCGCACGCCAGTTTTTGCCAGATGTACGGCAAGCCACTGCGTAAAGTTATTGATGGAGGCTTTGGCGGCCGAATAGGCCGGAATTTTTGTCAGGGGGCGAAATGAGTTCATTGAGCTGATATTCAGGATCACCCCAGCTTTGCGTTGGACCATTCC
>JAAYIP010000167.1 GCA_012523435.1 Bacteroidales bacterium
TAGCCTATCAATCACGCCAGCAGAATGGTCTTCGCTCCAACGATTTCTCTTTAAAGCGCGGTTATCTAACCATTGAGCGGCAGTTCAATCCGGTTTTAGGGGTTCGATTTACCCAGGATATCACGTTAGACCGGGAAGGAACCGATGCCGGGGACATTGAAATGAGGCTGAAATACCTCTATTTACATATCAATCTAAATCAGGTATCGTGGTTAAAAAACGCCTGGATTGAGGCAGGTATGGTGTCACGTCCATGGATCAATTTCGAGGAGAAGATCAACCGATACCGGGTTCAGGGGCCTCATTTTGTCGAATCGATGGGGATTATCACCTCTGCTGATTTCGGGGTCAGCTTTTTTTCCCTATTGGGCGGGAAGCTGAATGATGAGCAGTTAGGCCGTTACCGATACAGCTATCCGGGCAGGTATGGGAGTTTTTCGATCGGGATTTACAATGGCGGGGGCTATTTTGCGAATGAAAAGAACCGGAACAAGACGATTGAATCTCGGCTAACGCTTCGGCCTCTTCCCGACTATCTACCTGGTTTACAGATTAGTTATCATTTTGTTAATGGTAAAGGTAATCTTCCGGAGGGTCCGATTTTTCGGCTCAACCAGGCAGCCCTCTCTTTTGAATCCCGCCGGGTAATATTGATGGCTCAAGCCACGAGCGGAACAGGCAATATGGCTGGCAGCTTTCTTGATCTTGATCAGCAATCACTTCCCCATCGGGGGTTTTCTATTTTCGGCGAACTATTTCTTTATCAGAATATCCTCTCCATGTTTGGAGAATATCGTTACTTTGAGCTGAACTCCGATAATCCCGGCATTACCACCAAATGGGTTGCCGGAATTAGCTGTCATTTTCTATCTAGTCAAAAGATACTGATTGATTACGAACATCTTACAACTCCTTCGGGTCTTCGAAGGATGGTTGAAATAGCCATGGAAATAAGGTTTTAATTATGAATCCCAATTTTACTCCTCCCAGGGAACAGATCACGGAGATTATCAGTCGCATTTACCGACGGGGTCTTACCACCACCAGTGGGAGCAACATATCGATCCGCGATGATAACGGTGATATCTGGGTCACTCCTGCAGGAATTGATAAAGGTTCTCTGCAACCAAGTGATATTCTCTGTGTTCACCCCGATGGATCGGTTTCAGGGCCACACAAGCCCTCCTCAGAGCTTCCGTTTCATCAGGCCATTTACCTAGCCAGGCCAGATTTGAAGGCCATCATTCATGCTCATCCCCCGGCGCTGGTCTCCTTTAGTATTGTTGGGTTGACCCCTGATACTACGGTGATACCACAAGCCAGGGAAGTCTGTGGCCCCATTGGCTTTGCCCCATACGAACTACCTGGCAGTGAAGTGCTTGGATCACGAATTGCCGAGCAGTTCTCACAGAGTTTCAATGCCGTCATTCTGGAGAATCATGGCACGGTAGTCGGTGGCACCGATTTAATGGAGGCCTTTGAACGATTTGAAACCTTCGAGTTTGTTGCCCGCATCCTGATCAACGCCCGCCGCATCGGTGAGCCCAACTATCTGAGTGAAGAGCAAATACACAGCTTTGAAGCCCAATACAGCAATCTACTGCCGGAGATGGACCAGGTTGAGCATCCTTCCGATGAGCGCGAATTACGCTCCGAAATTTGCCGGATCGTACGTCGGGCGTGTGATCAGGGGCTGATGATCAGCACGTATGGAACAGTCTCGACACGTTGGCGAGGAGAGAATTTTCTGATTACCCCCCGAAACTTTTCCCGCTGGGATATTCAGCCGTCCGATCTGGTCCAAGTGCTTAACGGACAATGCGAACCGGGCAAAATCCCCAGTCGGTCGGTCAAGATTCATCAGGAAATCTATCGCCGGAATCCGGCTGTAAAAGCGATTATCTTCACCCAGGCTCCCTACTCCATGGCCTTCAGTGTTACGGGGATCAGCCTCGACAACCGCACCATTCCGGAAAGCTGGATCCTGCTCCAGGATATCCCGATGCTGCCCTTCGGCACCCATTTCGCCGGTCAGGATGCCATCAGCAAATCACTTCGGTCTGATCATCCAGTTTTATTGATCGAGAATGACAGTATTTTAATTACCGGGCACTCTCTTTTGCACGCCTTTGATCGGCTCGAGGTAGCCGAATTCAGTGCTCGGTCGTTAATCGACAGTCGGCCGTTGGGCCAAATGAGGCCCATCAATGAACATCAAATTGAGGATCTCAGAAGGAAATACCTCAGTAATCAATAAATTATACCTACCTTTGCGTTCTGTTTTACTAATTCTAATAGTTAATGAAAATTTATGTAGGTAGTCTGCCTTATCGTATTACCGGGGCCGACTTGAAAGAAATCTTTGAGGAATATGGCGAAGTCATGTCCTCCACGGTAATTATGGACAAATACACAGGCAGAAGCAAAGGTTTCGGCTTTGTAGAAATGGGAAATGACGAAGAGGCCAAAAAAGCAATCGAGCAACTCAACAGTGCAGAAGTTGAAGGTCGGACTATCGTTGTTAATCAGGCTCTCGAACAGAAAGATAACTTCAGAAATCGGGACAATCGCCGGGATGACCGGTCGAGGTACTAACATTTTACAGTCATCGAACTGCTTCCGGACTTAAAGCCCGGTTCTTAAAAATAAAAGGGATCCCCGCAAATTGCGGGGATCCCTTTTTTTGTTATATGCTGGGCATTCACCATTTTTGCGTTAAGCATACACAAAAAATCAAAGGAATCGAACAAACAATCTAACACAAGCTTAACTATGGTCCGATGGTCGAAAATCTTCTGGGTTCTTTTGTTGCCGGTTCTGATGCTGGCAGGTGCCTGTAGTGGGCAAAAGGAGGATCCCGAGCAAGAAGAGTGGATCTCGCTGTTCAACGGAAAAGATCTTGATGGATGGGAGATGAAGTTTACAGGGCATCCTATTGGCGAGAACTACAAAAACACCTTTCGAGTGGAAGATGGTGTAATCAAAGCGGCTTATGATCAGTATGAAAGGTTTAATGGCGAATTCGGGCACCTGTTTTACCAGGAAAAATATTCCTATTACCGACTTCAGCTGGAATACCGGTTTACAGGCGATCAGCTCCCTGGAGGAGCATCTTGGGCCACCCGTAACAATGGAGTCATGATCCACGCTCAGCCCGCCTCCACGATGAAAAAAGACCAGACCTTTCCGACTTCCATTGAGGTGCAGTTTTTAGGAGGGCTTGGAGCGGGCGAGCGACCCACCGGCAACTTATGTACCCCTGGGACCAACGTTCTACTGGGTGACACCCTGTTTTTACCTCATTGCATCAACTCCTCGTCGCCGACCTATGATGGCGACCAGTGGGTAAAGGCGGAGGTTATTGTATTAGGTGATTCGCTCATCACCCACGTGATTAATGGAGAACCGGTAATCAGCTACTCGAAACCGCAGCTCGACTCGCGGGAGCCGGATTTTGAAGAAATGAAGTCGGTTTATGGAGGACTTTACCTAAAAGAGGGACATATTGCTCTCCAAAGCGAGAGTCATCCAACCGAGTTTCGGAATATTCGGTTGCTGGACCTCACCGGATGCATGGACCCTAATGCGCTGAATTTCAAAAGCTATTACGTTAAATCAGACAATTCCCGCTGCATTTATCCCCGGAAAAAGCAGTCGGGACAATAATTTTTTTCGGTTATATCGCTTTTCGGACATTTTTTTACATTTGGAGCAAATTCTAACTGCTATGAAATTATTTGATGAAGAGGAGCCTTTCCTGGGATTAGAGGATGATGAGGATCAGCCGGAAGACCTGGATGGTGATTTTTTGGCGGACGAAGAGGAATTCGGTTTCGAAGATGAAGAGATTGATGAATTCTCTCTAGATGAAATAAAAGATGAGGATTTTGATATCGGTGACGAGGAGGATGATTTCTCTTTTGATGATGATGACGAGGATGATGATGATCTAGGTGCCTGGGATGATGATTTGAGCTAGCTGTTATTCCCTTTCATCGTCTTTCATGCTGCAATCAGGGATTTTCATCCCGAGTCTTATGCACAAGTAATCCGGTTTTTTCCTTTAGGGCAAATAAGAACTCACGATCTGGCTTGAGTTTTGCGGTGAGTTTAGTAATTTTGTGCTGCTTGGATTTTGTGCGCATGAAAAAAGTTTTCCTCTTATTTTTTCTCTTGGTCATCGGTTCATCGATGATCGTACCTGGCCAGCGATGTGCCAAGCCGGAAAACATCTATCCTTTCGCGCTGCAAGGAAAAAAATACGAATTTATCAAAGAGCCAAAGACTTGGGAGATGGCTGCACGTTGTGCTGTCGAAAGGGGTGGCTATCTGGCTCAAATCAATACCCAAAAAGAGCAGGATTCTATTTTTCAGGTCATTATCCGCAATATCGGCAAGGATTTGAACTATAAAACCGTTCCGGATGGTGGCGGGGTGGCCTATGTGTGGATTGGTGCTACGGATCGCGTGAGTGAGGGGACGTGGATTTGGGATGGCAACACAGATGGATCGGGCACACCGTTTTGGATAGGCAGGGGAGCTGGAGGTGGCGGAGGCGGAAAGCCGATCAATGATTTATACAATAACTGGGGTGGGTCCTCCACCTCCAGTGGCATTCGTTTAGAGCCGGATGATTTCAACGGCATACAGGATGGTGCGGCTATGGCTTTGGCTGCATGGCCGGCCGGGTCGGGGTCGCGCGGATCAGCCGGAGAGTGGAACGATCTGAGCATGGCCAATACCCTTTATTTTATCATTGAATACGATCAGCTAAAAACTGCCGCCGAAGAACTAGGCACATCTGTCCAGATCAATATTTACCCCAATCCGGCCAATCAACAAGTCAAGATAACCAGCGGCAGCCCTTTGGCTCCCATAAAAACAATACGTTTATTTAACATACTGGGTTCCACTGTGTTTGAAAAAAGCGGACTAGGCGCACCTGAGTATACACTACTGCTCGACCAATACCCCACCGGGGCCTATTTCATTCATGTCATATTAGAAAATGGCCAGTCGGACAGGAAGAAGATAATGATCAGGTAGGGTGAGGTTGACGGGTTGACGGGTTGTCGGGTTGTCAAGTTGTCAAGTTATCAAGTTGTCAAGTTATCAAGTTGTCAGAGAATGATAGTTTCGGTTGCCGGGCTGATTCTGGCTAGTTTGTTTGTGGCTTGGATTTCCAAATTGATCCGATTGCCAGAGCTGGTAGGGCTGCTGATTCTGGGTGTTACTCTGGGTCCGCATCTTTTGAACTGGCTGGATCCCGATCTGCTCTCCATCTCTTCCGATTTACGGATGACGGCGTTGCTGGTAATTTTGTTGAGGGCTGGACTGGAGCTCTCGCGCGACACCTTGAACCGGGTTGGAAGAACGGCTCTACTGCTATCGTTTGTCCCGGCGGTATTCGAAGGTGCAGTTATCGCCCTGATCTCTCCAGCTTTACTTGGCTTGACTCACCTCGAGGGAGCTCTGTTGGGTGCGATAATCGCTGCCGTATCGCCAGCTGTGGTAGTGCCATTCATGCTACGGTTCATCGATCAGAACAGGGGAAACAAAAAAGGGATACCGACCCTGGTCCTTGCGGCCTCTTCCATTGACGACGTGTTTGTTATTGTGGTATTCAGCATTTTGCTAGGAATTTACACTGGCGAAAAGGTTAATCTGATATGGAAGCTTGCCGGGATACCCATCTCCATTATCCTGGGCATTGTAATTGGATTTGCCTGTGCTATTGCTCTTTACCGCCTATTCGACCGATTCAATCCCCGAGCAACAAAGCGGTTACTGATATTAATTGCAGTTGGGGTACTCATTTTACAGATTGAGCATCTCACTCAGAAATGGGTACCATTTTCTGGTCTTTTAGCTGTCATGGCCATTGGATTCTGGATCTTGGAAAAGCGTGAGGCGTATGCCCATGAGCTATCAGGCAAGCTGGCCAAGGTGTGGGTGATTGCTGAAATCATTCTCTTCACGATGGTTGGTGCACAGGTGGATATCGGGGTAGCATTCAGGACAGGTTTAGCAGGAGCCTCTGTGATTCTGATCGGATTGATAGCTCGCAACGCCGGCACCTGGCTCTGTCTAGTAAGAAGCGGGCTGAACCGCAAGGAGAAGATTTTCGTCATTCTTTCCTACATTCCCAAAGCCACCGTACAGGCAGCCATTGGTGCAGCTCCGTTGGTAGCTCTTCAGGCCGCTGGTTTAAGCACCGCTCCGGGCGAAACGATTTTGGCTGTTGCCGTACTCAGCATTGTGCTTACTGCGCCTCTAGGTTCTCTAGCCATTGTCTGGTATGGGAAGCGCGCGCTCCCAATTGAAACTTAAAAACCGGTTGCATGGTATGCACCGTGAATGGCAGGCTATCGATGATGAGTTAGTATGCCTTACCCATTAATCCCTTTAAATATCGCCCTTCCGGAAAGCTTGACAAGACGGGATGGTCGGGCCCCTGGGAAAGCCAGCGGAGAATTTGGAGATCTCGACCGGCATCTACTGCAGCATCGGCTACAATCTTCTGGAACAGGGAATCTTCCATATGGCCCGAGCAGGAGAAAGTGAACAGCAAGCCACCGGGCTTTAATAATTTGATTGCCAACATATTGATATCCTTATAAGCTCGGGCGCCCTTATCGATCTGATTGCGTGATTCGATGAATTTAGGTGGGTCGAGGATAATCAGGCCGAAGCTACGACCCTCATCCCGGAATCGGCGCAAAGCTTTAGGAACATCAGCTTCAACCAGGGTGAAAGCATCTGCACTTAAGCCATTCAATAACAGATTTTTATTGGCCTGTTCCAAGGCTTGAGCGGAAGAGTCAACCAGTGTTGCGTGTATAGCGCCCCCTTTCAGGAGTGCTATAGAAAACCCGCCGGAATAGGAATAGCAGTCCAGCACCTCCAATCCGTCGGCTTGTCCACCAGCCAGGGTACGATTATCGCGTTGATCGAGATAGTAGCCAGTTTTCTGGCCGCTAGCCAGGTCAACCTCCAGTTGCCGACCAGATTTCGTAATGACCACCGGTTTGACAGGTTCTATCCCAGCCAGCAAGCCTGTACTTTCCTCTAGTCCTTCATGTCGCCGTGATGACATATCGGAACGCTCGTAGATACAATCCCAATTCATGATTCCCATCAGAGCCTCAACGATAGGTTGTTTCCAGAATTCAGCTCCGGCGGATGAAAACTGGCACACCAGGCTTGACCCAAACCGATCGACGATGAGGCCTGGCAGTCCGTCTGATTCCGAAAAGACCATTCGATAGGCATCAGTAGGATCTGGAAGCAAGGGTTTTTTTCTCAGAGCGACTGCGCGGGCAATTCTGGCTTTAAAAAAATCGGGACTGATCACCTCCTCCACATCCCACGACCAGATTCGTACAATAATCTGTGATTGTGGTGAATAGGCTCCCAGTGCCAGCGGTTGACCGGAGGAAGAGACCAACATCACGGTTTCGCCCGATTCCGGTTTACCCTCTATCCGGTCAATGGATCCGGTAAAAATCCAGGGATGGCGTCGGATGAGGGATTTTTCGCGGCCAGGTTTGAGGAAGATTTTTTTCATAGGGTAAAGATATGTAAAATAGGGGCATGCCTAATGATTAGTGCTTTCGCACTTAGATGATTGGTTCCAGTTCGGGTGGATGCAACTGGAGGGGTATTACACCTTCCATTTGATACTGCAGCCGATTCCCGGTTTTTGTTCGGCAGGAACGGGTTGACCTTTGAGTGTGAGGTCGATAGCCTGGGCAAGATCGTGTCCGGTAACGGGTATATCGTTTCCCGGTCGGGAGTCGTCCATTTGTCCGTGGTACACCAGTTTCATCGCCCCATCGAAGAGGTAGAATTCGGGGGTACAAGCTGCGTCGTAGGCTTTGGCCACTTCTTGTGACTTGTCGAAGAGGTATGGGAACGGGTACTGATTTCTCCGGGCTGTTTCTTTCATTCGGTCGAAGGAGTCCTCCGGGTATCGGATGGGGTCGTTACTATTGATTGCGATAAATGCGACATCTTTGGCCAAGTACTCTTTACTCAGCGCAACCAACTGATTGTTAATATGTTTTACATATGGACAATGATTGCAGATGAACATGATCACGGTTGCTTTATCTGATTTCAGCTCCTGTAGCGCGCGGGTTTTGCCGGTGACGGCATCGGTGAGGGAAAAATCGGGAGCAACAGTACCGAGGGGGAAGGGGTTGGAGAGTGTGAGGGACATGGGGTTAAATTCTTGCTAAACCTGTCAGGTTTAAGACCTGTCAGACAATTGCTAACTACCTGGTAATCTGCCTACTTTACAAAACCCGACTTTCAAAACATACTAAATATCAACAACTTATAATAATTAACTAAACTTGTCAGGTACCATTATAAACCTGTCAGGTATTTTTCAACCTACAAATATGCAAATCAAATATTTATTTACTTCGATTGTAAAAAATTCAGTAATTTTCTTAACTATGATGAAACATTAAACCATTGAAAATCTTTTTATTAATAATTTTTCACCTACCTGACAGGTCTTAGACCTGTCAGGTCTAATTTAACAGGTCTAATTTAACAGGTCTAATTTAACCCCCTCCCCCATATGCCCAACCCCCACCCCACCGTAACCCACCTCGCTGACAACCACACCTCAAGCACCCGTATCCCTGGTGCTATCCTCGCAGGTGCCCTCATCATAGTCACCCTCCTCACTGCCATCGCCTGCCAACCCACCAGCAACCCCGTGTCTGAATGCCGCAGAGTACCCAACATCCATGTACTAGAACAAACACCCGGAAATGCTAACATCGAGATTGAAATCCGTATGAAGTCCGGAATTACCTCCGTACCAGCATCTTTCGCCCTCTGGTCGGAAACCCAAACCGGAATACCCACCACAATATACGTCACCTGCAAGGCAGCTAAAGGTTACGAGGGGAAAAACCTGAATAATAGCCA
>JAAYIP010000168.1 GCA_012523435.1 Bacteroidales bacterium
GCCCTGGTCTGCAGTGAGTTCAAGCGGAGAGCCAGTGCTTAACCGCCATTGCCACGTTTTCACCATCCATAGCGGAGGAGACGATTCCTCCCGCGTATCCAGCCCCTTCACCAGCCGGGAAAAGCCCTTGTAAACGGGGGACAGAAAGAGAGCCTGGATCGCGGACGATTCGTACCGGAGAGGAGGTTCTCGATTCCACGCCAGCCATGATGGCCTCATTTGTTACGAAGCCTCTCATCCGATAGCCAAATGATTTCAGGCCTTCCTGCAGCCTCATCCGAATCGCCTCGGGAAGCCATTCGTGGAGTGGTGAGGGTATTAAACCCGGATGATAAGAGTGATCTGGCAGTGAGGCACTACTCTTGCCAGCCACAAAATCTGCCAGCCTCTGAGCTGGGGCCACCTGACCGCCACCGCCGTATCGAAATGTGGTTTTTTCGAGAAACTGCTGATATTTCAATCCGGCAAAATGCTGATAACTAGCATATTCAGCCAGATCCTCCACTCGGATTTCCACTACGAGTCCTGAGTTAGCAAAGGGGGAATTCCTTCTGGAGTTGGACATCCCATTGACGACCAGATGGTTCTCCTCAGTAGCTGAGGGAACGATGACACCACCGGGGCACATGCAAAAGGAGTAAACTCCTCGTCCGGCAATATTTTTTGCCAGACTATATTCAGCAGCGGGCAGGTACTTACCCCTACCCTCTTTCGTGTGATATTGAATCTGGTCAATCAGGAGTTGGGGGTGTTCGATGCGAACGCCCATCGCAAAACCTTTGGCTTCCAAACTGATACCGTATCGATTCAGCAATTCATACACATCCAGAGCAGAGTGGCCGGTCGCTAAAATGACCGCCCGCCCTTCGATCACCTCACCGGAGTCAGTGACGATGCCTGCCAGTTGGCCTTCCTGCACATGAAGATCTTTCATCCGCTGATTGAAATGAAATTCTGCGCCACAATTGAGCAGGGTTTTGCGTATCCCGGAGACAATCCGGGGAAGTCTGTCGGTTCCGATATGTGGATGGCTGTCGTAGAGGATCTCTTCGGGAGCACCATGCAGGTAGAGAATTTCCAGGATGCGACTCACCTCGCCTCGCTTGCGGGAACGGGTGTACAGCTTCCCATCGGAGTAGGTTCCTGCCCCACCCTCTCCAAAACAGAAGTTTGATTCTGTATTCAGCTGCTCATTCCGGTTCAGCCGGGCAATATCATGCTTGCGTTCCTCCACCGGTTTACCCCGCTCCACCACGACAGGCCGCAGTCCGAGCTCCACCAGCCGAAGTGCTGCAAACAGGCCGGCTGGTCCAGCACCGACAACGATAACAGGCTCGGATCCAGCAACTTCCTTCCAGATATATTTGGAAATCAAGGGAGGCACCGTCTCACCGGTCATGATCTGCACCTGAAGCCTCACTCTGACTGGTCGCCGACGGGCATCAATCGATCGTTTGAGGATGGACAGTGCCGGCATCAGATTGGGAGAGATTCCGGCAGCCTGGCATGCCCGTTTCATGACCGTTCCGGGGCTGAAGGCTTCTTCGGGAGAAAGGAGAAGGTCTACAACCCTGATCATATTGGTTTTCTGGAGCTTGAGCTATTCGACATGAATAGCAAAAATAACCATTCTGGAGAACATGGAGCTGAGTCGCTGATTGTAATACGTGTAGTCGATATTCGTAGCAGTATCGATATCTGCTTCGGTTGGGAGGTGTACATCCAACAGACCTACGGAAAACTTGAGTTCCGTAGCAATCTTAACCTTCTGAAGATAAAAGTCGATTCCGAAACCCAATTCCGGATACACATCGAATGCCTTTGATAGGCGGGCGCTTTTCTGGAATCCCGTAGCAAGGTGTGATCCCAATAGATCGATGCGTGGATTGACTCCGGCGATGAGATAAGGTGCATAATTATTAACCCGATCCGAACGGTATTTGATGAGCACAGGCAAATCAATAAACACCCCTTCAATACTAAATTCCTTCAATTCATTGGTAGGACGATCTTCGATCTCAATCGATCGGGATGCAAACTGAATACCTGGTAAGAACCTAAGATCCAGATTGTTTCGAATCCTAAGATTGGTAATGAGATTCAGATTGATAATCATCCCCGATCTAACCTTTAACAGAGAATTATTGTCCTGTGGCTTCATATAAAAATTTATAGGAGATACCCCGACAGAGTACCCAAAGTGAAATGGCTTATAGTCGAAGGTTACCAGGTTTCTAGGCTTCTGTTTCTGGCTTAGGACAGGGAGGCTGGCACAGAATAAGAGGACGAATAAACTGGTTAATAGTCGGCGCATACCCATGTTGATGATTTCCTTCAATAACTTGAAAACAGGCTATATTAGTATCCGATAGTCACTTTTTCGTTCCGGTATAGAGCCCGCAAATCCCTCCAGTGAGTGATTTATAGGTTGTCTGGGTGAATCCAGCCTTTCCCATTATCTCATTGAATCCCAATCCTTTCGGAAACTTCTCAACCGATTCAGGCAAATATTGATAAGCTGGAAAATCTTTTGAAAACAATTGGCCAATACGCGGCAGCAAGCGGTGAAAATAGAATCGGTACAGGTTTAGCATCAACCGATTATTGGGGAGGGTAAATTCCAGGATGA
>JAAYIP010000169.1 GCA_012523435.1 Bacteroidales bacterium
AGCGGGTGATGCATTTGGAGATCATGCGCGGTTATCAACATCGAGGGGGGCAGTCTTTGCTGCCTACTGCACGCACGGGGTTAGTTCGATCACTATTGACTGGATCGGTCGCTGGGGATACAGCAGTAGGGCACAGTGTTGCGCATGCCACCCTGATGGAATCTTTAGCGGGTTATTCCTCACCACCACGTCTTGATCTGGAGCGGGCTATTGCCCTGGAGATGGAGCGAATAGCGGTTCATATTGGGGATACGGCTGCTCTCTGCACCGATGTTGCCTATCAGAGCGGTCAGGTAGTGAATGAAGCCTTACGAACCACGGTTATCAATACCACGCAGTTTTGGTGTGGAAACCGCTTCGGCAAGGGTTTAGTCAGGCCGGCCGGAACACACTATCCGGCTACCGCGGAGGTTATTGCAGCAATTCGTAATGTACTGAATGACAGCATTAAACGTTATGTGGATATGGCGGATGTAATTTACACGTCGCCTAGTGTTCTCTCACGGTTCGATGGCATTGGAATGGTCACGACGAATCAGGCGATGAACATTGGTGCGGTTGGCATGGCGGCCAGGAGCAGCGGATTGAAGCGGGATATTCGTCAGTCGCATCCGTCTCTTGTCTATGCAGCCTTACCCCACAACCCCGTAGTCATCGATTCGGGTGATGTTTTGGCCAGGGGCATGCTCCGGAATCTGGAGGTGAGGCAATCGGCTGCTATGATACACAAGTGGCTGGATCAGTTAGAACAGCTGGATCCGGTGAGTTGTCGGCCGGATTATTCACTGAAAATGAAACCTGATACGATTGCTTTCAGCCTGGCAGAGGGATGGCGCGGAGAGATCTGTCATGTTGCCATTACTGACAGCCAGGGGCGCATGATCCAGTACAAGGTGAAGGATCCGTCTTTTCATAATTGGATGGCATTGGCTTTAGCCGTCAGAAATCAGGAGATATCCGATTTCCCAATCTGCAATAAGAGTTTTAACCTTTCCTATTGCGGTCACGATTTATAAAAGGAAGAAATAATGCGACGAGTCATAAGAATTGTCAGAAGTCACGGGAAACAGTTTGTGCCAGATCTTCGGCGCGCGCAGGTGTCTCCGCTTTTTCGGGGCTTGCCGGTTGTGGAGCGTGAGCCGTTGGCAGGGGAGGCGGATTTGTTGGCTGATCTTTGTCCTACTGGGGCCATTAACGCAGCACCTTTCGGCTTGAATTTGGGGAAATGCGTTTTTTGCCGGGAGTGTGAATTTGCTTGTCCGGGGGTTGTACGGTTCACCAATGATTATCGAATTGCATCAAACGATCCAAACCGACTGGTTATCACTCATAAAGGACCAAGTCCAACGGTTAACGATACGCTGGTGCGTCCGGAAGTCCGGCGTTTATTTCGTCGTTCGCTGAAGCTCCGGCAGGTGTCGGCGGCGGGTGACAACAGTGGTGAGATGGAGTTAAATGCCGCGGGGAACGTAAACTTTGATATGGGCCGCTATGGTATTGAGTTTGTTGCCTCACCCCGTCATGCCGATGGAATGGTGATCACGGGTCCAATATCGGTGAATATGGCCGAGGCTCTCCAGATTTGTTATGATGCTATACCGGAACCGAAGATCATTATCCTGGTCGGCAGTGAGGCTATTGGCGGTGGGCTTTATAGGAAAAGTCCGGTGGTTGACCGGACTTTTCTTGATCGTTATCCTGTAGATCTTTTTGTTCCCGGAAATCCGGCCCATCCACTCACTTTTATCAACGGAGTGATGGATTTGATCCGAGGAGACGGGTGGGGTTAAATCCCCAGTTTTTCACGGATGTCTGCCGGGATTCCGTTTTTATTGACCATGATACAAGTGGTCTTAAGTTTTACATAAGGGGCTGATATATAAGAATATCCCTTGTATTGGTTGCCCATTCCCCATGAATTTTTTTCCAGATAGTATTTATTGCCATCCTGATCATGGGCTATTCCAACCAGGTGCATACCGTGGTCGTCTGTGGTTTGGAAGGTGTTAAACTCCATTTGTCTGCGTTCCTGGGTAATGTCCGGTTCCATGCCTGGCTTAAAAGTTTTCCCATCCCAATTATCGGGAGGAACCACTCCGACTCCGAGGGTGAAATTGAATCCTTTATCGAGATCTGCCGCCCAGGCAACGGTGTAGCCGTTCCGGATTGTATGATCAACAATGCGTTCCAGATCTTCGACCGGTACGTTATACACTGATCCGCGAACCCAATTGTCGGGTACTTCCAGGACAAAAGTTTCGTAGAAGGGGTGATGGTTAAAGGAGGAGATCTCCACATAATCATCCAGGTTTAGGCCGAGCGAAGCGGCAAAGGAGGCCGGGGTATAGTTGGTTCCTTTATATTCAAATGATTCCGGGATTTCCCCCAAGTAGGCATCAATCAGATTTTCGAACCCCGTTTTCCATACCGGACTCAGCTTTCTGTTAGGATTTTTTACGATTCCATCGGCATAAGCCTTGAGTACAGCATCCATTTCACCATGGATGATCCGGTTTTCACCAATTTGATTTCCTGTGTACACTGATAGCGGAACGATACCGTAACGGCGGATCGAGTTGATCACATCATGATTCGCACCCCCTGGTCCGAATTCAAGGTTCCCGTGCCATCTGACATACTGGGTTGCTTTATCGCAGTAGGTGTTCCTAACCACGTGCATAACAGACAGTTCAGTCTCAGGTTTTCCAATGCGGATCATTTCTGATTCCAGCATGGAGATAGTTGAGAATGACCAGCAGGTACTGGATGAGCCCTGGTTTTTCACTGGTGTTCGCGGGTGTTCAATTTCGATCGTAAATCGATAAGGAGGTTTCTCTTTTTTCTTTTTGCCACCCAGTGGGTATGCAGGAATGACGAGCAACAGGGCAATGAGAAGAGTGAGAAGCCGGGGATATGGTATTGTCTTCATAATATTCAGGGAATTAGTTGATTAAGCCGATTTTTTTGGCAATGTGTGATGGAATACCGTCTTTATGTACCATGATTGACACCGTACGTAGGCGCATAAAAGGAGCTGACATATAGGAGAATCCCTTGAATTTTCCGCCATCGCCCCATGAGTTTTTCTCCATGTAATATTTATGGCCAAACTGATCGGTGGCCAAGCCTACCAGATGCATGGCGTGGTCATCAGTCAGGTTATAGTTGTCGAATACTTCTTGGCGATCCTCCTGACTGATTGTTTTTTCCGGAGCTGCGGGGTCGTTGATATCGGCTCCTTCCTCCATGATGCGGCCAAAGCCTTCATTAAAGCGGAGGCCGGTAATATCAGCAGCCCAAGATATTGAGATTCCTTTTTCGAGGGAATAGTCAATGACTTCCATCAATTCATCAATCGGGACATTATGAACTGGCTCCTGTGCCCAGTTGTCGGGGATTTCGATCACAAACTCCTCATAAAAGGGATGATGATTAAAAGAGGAGATCATGATATAATCATCGGGATTAATTCCCAGGTGGTTGGCAAACTCCTTCGGGGTAAACATCTGTCCATCCCATGAGAATGATAGGGGAAGTTCACCGAAGTAGGCATCCAGAACGCCATTAAAGCCTGTCAGCCATACCGGTGTGAGCTTACCGTTACGGTTACGCACCACTTCTTTGACGATACCGGAGAGAACGGTGCTGATCTCACCATGGCGGTGCTGGGGTTCACCGTATTCGAGACCTTCATAAACATCCCGGGGCACGATACCATTCTTGCGGATAGAGTTAAGAACGTCATGCTGCTCTCCACCTTCGGCAAAATTGGATGTGCCGTGAAACCGGACATAGTTTTCGGCTTTTGCAACATAGACGTGACGAACGGTGAACATCTCGGACAGCCCGATCTCACCCTTTCCCATCCTGAGGAGTTCGCTCTCGAGCATAGAGGTGGTGGCAAAGCACCAGCAGGTGGAGGTTGATGCCTGGCTTTTTACGGAGGTGGTCGGAGCTTGTCGGATCACGCTCATCTCAAAGCCTGGTTGGGTCTCTTTTGAATCCTGGGCAGCCAGGAAGGCTGGCAGTAGAATAAACAGAAGAGCCAGCTTCATAGTCATTTTTTTCATTTGAAAAGTATTGTTGTTAATAATGAGTCAATTAGAAAGGGTTTTCTCTCTACATATAAATCGTTATTTTTAAAGCTTCTTAACAGCTTCTAAAATACAAAACCCAAATCGATGAAAAGATTTTTCGGAACAGTAATTGCCATCTGCTTGCTTTTTTCGGCTCAATTCCTTGAAGCCCAGACAGTCACTACCGCTTCCCTGATTGAAGAACTGATCGATCTACCCGGTTTGACTACTTTAACAGGTCCCACCTTTAGCTCAGTTCAGTACTCATCCTATGATCGTCGCAGTGTTGCACCCGATCAGCCCGGGTGGTTTGGTAATGCCGACGGCTTTGGCGGCGAACCGATCCCTGGATTCGAATCTGTCCTCCGTCAGCCCGATGCCAATGGAATTGGCGAGTACCTCATTTGCGATGTGAAAGGTCCCGGAGCAATTGTACGTCTGTGGACTGCTCAGTTTGCGGGTGAAGTCACGATGTGGCTGGATCAGCAAAAAGAGCCTATTTATCAGGGTCCTGCGCAGGATTTCTTTTTCCATGCCTGGGAATCAATCCTAGGAGAGAAGCCCAGAGCGGCCTGGGAGGGAACACTTTTTCAAAACACCGCCTGCTATTATCCTATCCCTTTTGCCAAAGGGTGCCGGATTGAGTGGAAAGGAGATATCCGGCAGCTACATTTTTATCATGTCCAGATGAGGTTATATGAGCCAGGGACAAAAGTTAGGACTCTAACTCCGCGTGATATCAGGGATAACATCAGCCGGCTCGACGAGGTTGCTGCTATCATGGCTGATCCTTCCACTCATCTCGATCAGGACCTGGTCAACGCTAGCCAGCAGGTTGTTTGGCTAAAACCTGGAGAGAAAAAAATGTTGCATTCGTTGGGGGGGAGTGGAACCATTCGCCGATTAGCGATTAAATTGGTAGCAAAAAATCTGGATAAAGCTCTACGTCAGACGGTTATGGATGTTCGGTTCGATGGTTCACCTTGGGGACAGGTTCATACCCCGGTAGGAGATTTCTTTGGTGTGGCGCCGGGCATAAATCCTTATGAATCACTGCCGTTCACTGTTCAATCCGATGGTTGGATGATCTGCCGCTTTGAGATGCCTTTTCGGGATACCGCGGAGCTGTGGTTTGAGAACTTTGGTGATCAAGAGGTTACAGTGACCACGAAGATAATGGAGACCCCATCTCGTTGGAAAGAGGGTGAATCGATGCACTTCAGAGCCCGCTGGCGGGTAGATCATGGTTTGCTGTCTGACCCGTCACAGGTTAAAGACATTCCCTATCTACTCTTCCGGGGCAAAGGCCGGATGGTCGGCGCTGCAGCCTACCTGATGAACCCGACATCAGTGCCCACTTCTTATGGAAACTGGTGGGGCGAGGGAGACGAGAAGATTTTCATTGACCATAACTTAAAAGCATCATTTATCGGTACTGGCTCGGAAGATTACTTTAACTATGCCTGGTCGTCAGAAGAACTGTTTATGCTTCCCTATTGCGGGCAGCCGCGGAATGACGGACCGGCCAACCGGGGTTTTGTAACCAACTATCGGTGGCATATCCTCGATAATATCCTGTTCGATCAGGGATTGGATTTCTATATGGAACTCAATAGCCACCGCGTAGTTGAAGATTTTAGCTATGCCCGGATGATTTATCTCTATGCTGTTCCAGGCGGGCGGGATGATCATCTACCGATGACTGACTCCGATCTTCGGCATTTGGAACTTCCTTCCTATTGGTGGCCCGAAGGCGAAGGGCATTGTGCCAACGCGATATTCTATCAGGTTGAAGATCTCGTTACAGGTTATCCTCCCGTTGAACTGTGGCGCGACCCGAAATGGGCAGATTACGATCTGGTGGTGTGGAAGCCTGCATCGATGGATGAAGAGTTAGTCATGACATTCCCGGTTTCAAGTGATGGTAACTATATTCTGGGCTTCATTGTTGCCCGGATGGCCGAATCGGGCCAGATTCAAATAGATCTAGATGGTCAGCCCCTTCAGTTAGGAGGGAAGACAATACACGACCTGCGAACCGGTTACCGTGATGTTGCAAGAAACTTGATGTCAGCGTCTATCGAACTTAAAGAAGGATTGCATACCCTGACAATCAAACCAGCCGGCGAGAAACCTGCTCCTGTGGGATTGGATTTTATTTGGGTGAGAAAACAGTAAGCCGTATATCGCTGCTCCATTCAATCAGTAGCTTTTAATACAAATTTTTTGTAAATAATTAAATTATAGAATGATATGAAAAAGGTTGTTCTCTTTTTAGTTGTTATCCTGATGATTGGATCTGGCTGGAACAGCCATGCCAAGGAGTACATTATGGTGTCACCTAATGGACTAACCAAAATGGTGATTGAAGTGGAAAAAGATGCTGGCATCATGGCTACCGGGTTTTTCCAGGAGAAGGAGATGGTCAGATTTGGTCCGCTGGAGTTGGAACTGGAAGATGGACCTGTTTTCGGCCAGGCCCCAAGGGTTCGACGGGTTAACAACAAGAAAGTTGATCAAACCATCTATCCTCCGGTACGTCAGAAGCGCACGGCCATTCGTGATCACTATACGGAAATGGAAATCATTTTCAGAGATCCTTACAGGCTGATAGTCAGGGCTTATGATGATGGCGTCGCCTATCGCTTTAAGACAGATCTGGATGGTGAGATCCTGGTCAAGTCGGAACAGGCCTCAATGTCCTTTCCACAGGATGATTATCTCTACATTCCTACGGATGTCAGCACCTTTACTCATAGTGAAAGACTTTACCGTCACTTTAGGATCAGTGAAGCAACTGCCGATACGCTCTCTTCTACTCCTTTTATGGTAGATCGGGCTGATGGCATTGCAGTACTGATCACTGAAGCTGATTTGGAGGATTATCCCGGGATTTATGTATTTGGAACATCAGGAAAGAGCTTTGGGGTTAAACATCCTCCGGTGGTTTTAACCGAGGAATTGATCCGCGATCGAAATGTTCGCCCGGCAACGGTAGCCTCCTATATTGCCAAAACTTCGGGTACCCGTTACTTCCCCTGGCGTGTCGCTGCATTTGCCGCTAGCCACAAGGATATTATCAGTAACGATATTGTTTATCGTTTGGCATCACCATCCAGAATTGACGATACTTCCTGGATTAAACCGGGTAAAGTAGCCTGGGACTGGTGGAATGCTAACAACAATAAGGGTGTTCCCTTCCGTTCGGGGGTGAATACCGCGACTTATAAGTATCATATCGATTTTGCAGCTGATTTTGGTTTGGAGTATATCATTCTTGATGAAGGATGGTCGGTGCCTTCCGATCTGTTCAGCATCAGTCCGGATGTAGATGTTGCGGAGATTTGCCGTTATGCTGAGAGCAAGGGTGTTGGGATTATCCTCTGGTGCCTTTGGAATGCGCTGGATAAGGATCTGGACCGTGCATTGGATCAGTTTAAA